>JAAZKI010000194.1 GCA_012799905.1 Lentisphaerota bacterium
AGAGCAAGCAAGAGAGCAAGGCTGTGTTTTGGTTTTAACATGAGAGAGCTTTCTGGAGTTGGGGTAGGGCTGAATGTTGAATGCTGAATGTTGAATGCTGAGGCGCATTTCATAATTCATAATTCATAATTCATAATTCGTTAGGGGCGAGGGGCTGAATGCTGAATGTTGAATGCTGAGGCGCATTTCATAATTCATAATTCATAATTCGTTAGGGGCGAGCTTGAACTACATGCTCCTACAAGCGAGGGACATACGGCAAGCTAAAGTTTGAACTACGTGCGGCGTGGACTATGTTACGGTAATAGCAAAGTCAATCAGTTTCTTGATAAGGCGTCAAGGGCGTATCATCAGTGAGGTGGCAAAGCAATATTACGTCAACATTATGTCCAAAGGAGGCCTGGCATGCAAAAGAAGTTCACTTTGATTGAGTTGCTGGTGGTTATTTCGATCATTGCAATTTTAGCGGCAATGCTGCTGCCGGCCTTGAGCAAGGCTCGGGAGGCTGCCCAAAGCACGGCCTGCGTCAACAACTTGAAGCAGGTCGGCTTGGCGATTCACATGTACGAAATCGACATGAAGCGCTTTCCGGCGGTGACGCAGTCAGATAACCAGTACTTCACCAACTGGGCGTCAGACCTGTACCTCAACGGCTACATCTCGACCAACCGGATTTTATTTTGCCCGATGGCCCCCATCCGCGCAGTAGCAAACCAGGCTTGGTGCGATCCAGGCAGCACGCTGAATTGCGTGGTGTATCCAAAGAGCATCTGGCTGTATCTTTACCCCGGCTATGGAGCCAGTAATAATTTGATGAGTCGCCTGAAAGCCATCAAGATGGCGTCAGTCCGGCGACCATCAGAGATTCTCATGGTCGGCGATGCAGAAAACCGCGACAGCAACTACATCCCGATCCATTGGATAGTCCGGCAGCGGGCGCCGAGCGCAGCGCCATCACCGCGGCATAAGACGTTTTCGCAGGCGAACATCTGCTGGGTTGACGGCCACGTATCTTCCGTCCTGAATCCGGTCATGGAGCTGCAAAAGCCGAACGCGAGCGATCCCAACAAGTATTTCGACGTGTTGAAGTAGCCGCTGGCTGTCGACGACCGACGAGGCATTCCCCATACTTCAAACACTGGGTTGAAGCTCCCGGAGGACATTCATGGACAACGAATTGCGGGCAATTCAGTTCAGCCGTCCGGACTACATCCCGATGACTTTCGTGGTCAACTCGGCATGCTGGCATCATTACGATTTTCACGAGTTGTGCGACTTCATGCTGGAGCGACCATTTTTGTTTCCCGGCTTTCGAGTTCCGGCGGCGCCCTATCGTCCAGCGCACGGTGTCAATGCCCGGCATGGCCAGCCGTTCCTCGACGTCTGGGGCTGCACCTGGGAGACGTCCGAGGACGGCATCACCGGCACGGTCGTCGAGCATCCGCTGGCGGACTGGGCGGCGTTCTCCACCTATCGCGCCCCTGATCCGGCGCTGACTGACGGGCTGGACATCATCGACTGGGAGAATATCAAAAAGCGCCTGGCGTCACAGCGTCAATCCGGCCGGTTGGTCAAGGGCGCTTTGCCGCACGGGCACACTTTTCTGCGGCTGCTTTATCTGCGCGGCTACGAAAATTTGATGTTTGACTTTGCCGACGGCGAACCGCGCATAGAGCGTCTATGCGAGATGGTGGAGGCTTTCAATCTGGCGGTGACAGAGCGATATCTTGAAGCCGGAGTGCAGATGTTCGGATTTCCGGAAGACCTTGGCATGCAACGCGGGCCGATGGTGTCGCCAGAGCATTTCGCCCGCTACATCCAGCCGTCGTATCACCGGCTGATGACGCGGGTGCACGACCGTCAGGCGCTGGTGCACATGCATTCTGACGGCGACATCCGCGCCCTCGCAGGGATGCTCCTCAATTCCGGCGTGGACGTTTTCAATTTGCAAGACAATGTCAACGGCTTGGACTGGATTCGCCGTGAACTGAAGGGGCGCGTATGCATCGAATTGGATATCGACCGCCAAAGCACTAGTTTCATGGGCACGCCAGCCGGGATTGACGCGATGATTCGCGAGGAGGTGGCCACTTTGGGAAGTCCCGAAGGCGGGCTGATGATGATCTATGGACTGTATCCCGGGGTGCCCATGGCAAATGCACGAGCCGTGGCAGACGCGATGATCGCGTATGCCGGATATTTCAACTGACGGGCGCATCATCCTCACCTCAAGGCAGTTAAGGAAAGGAAAATTATCATGCGTTTTGCCTATGTCGGACTGGTATTGTTCCTGGCGGCGACGTCATGGAGCGCAGCGATTGACTTCCAGCGCGACGACTATGTCTCGCCAATGACGCTGGGAAGCCGGAAACGAGTGGCGGAGCGGGCGGCGCTGTATCCGGAAGTCCAGTACAAATACGCGTTATTTCAGAATTATCTCGGCATATACATTGACCGGCCGTTGTTTTTCGACCGTTCTCTGCGGCCAGAGCAGTTTACCTATCTCACGGCCGAGTCGTATTTCCGCGATCTTGCGATTATGCGGCGATACGGCTTCACCGGTTCCGGCAGCCTGGCGCTCGGGATTATAAACTTATACAAGCGGGTCAATGGTTTTCTGGAGGCTGACCCGGCCCGGGCAGCAGGACACCAGGAGTACGTGCAATTCGCTTTTGGCGAGATGGGGCGCTTCTCGGCGGACGACAAGAAACTGCAGCAGGCGCGCGAAATCCTGAACATCGCCCAGAAGTCGCCATACGCCGGCCGGATGAACGGCAAGCTGCTCATCACTACCTATAATTCCGCTTACATCCCCCAGGACACGATGCGGGAATTCCTCGGTGCGCTCAGAGCCGAATTCGGGGACATCTTCCTGATCTCCGGCGGCCTAGTCGTTGACCACGTGGATAATCGGCACTACCGCGAACATGGCTCGTGGCCAGAGGAAATCCAAGCCAAATATCGCTCAAAGCTGATAGATGTCCTGACGCTTTTTGACGGCGTGCAGCTGCCAGTCGGCACGCGGCAGCGCGGTACAGAATACACCACGTACATAGACTACGGCATCTATGAAAACTACATTCTGCCGATGGCGCTGGAGCTGGCAGCCGAGGAGCGCTTCGCTGGCAAGCTGCTGGGGGCAGTCCTGACACACGGCTACATCAACCACATGAGCGGAGTGAATCATGGGGAATACGGCACGGCCTCCCTGCGGAAAAGCCTGGACCAGTTACTGAAAGTCAATCCTGATTTCATCGTCTTCTTTGAATGGAACGAGTTCAACGAAAACACCTGCTTCCAGCCAACACTGACCAATTCGCTGGCATTGCAGCGCCTGATCAAATATTACAGCCTGGCCATCAATGGCGGGGAACCGACGCCAGAACCAGGAGATGATGTGCAGACGCCGCCCCTGATTCTGTCCCACCGCGAGACCCTGAAAGTCGGCGAAGTCCTGGACTTCGAATTGCTGAACGTCCCTGACAGCCGAGAGCAGCAGACCTACACGGCCCGCCTGCGGCTGCTTGACGCCGCCGGAACGCCGGTAGTGGAGTTCCCGCAAGAGACGTTTGACCGCAGTCAGCTGCGCGCGGTCACCTATCGCGTGGCCACCGAAGAACTGACGCCCGGGGTAGTTTTCCTTCCTGAACTGACAGTCACCCGCTTTGACGGACGCCAGGAAGTCTATGCCAACTTACAATATGTACGCCTTATGCCGACGTTCTGCTACAACTACAAGGCAACCCGGCAGCCGCTGCGGGACCTGCTGAGGCCGGAACAGGTGCAGTTCACCGCCGTCCGCCAGGCTGATGGCAGCGATGCGCTGACTGCGACCATCACCGCGACCGAGCCGCTGGCAGCAGTCGAAGTGACCGACTACGGGCGGGACTTCTATGCCGTCGACCCCAGCCAGGAGTTTGACCGGGAGAAAAACTGGCTTCTGATTGGCAGTTTGACAACCAGGAAGAGCGGCAATCACCAGATTGAGCTGAGAGTGCCAGGCAGTGAGAACTGGCAGTTCCATCCGTGGTGGCGGCCAAACATCAAATTCGGCGACTGGAAGCGCAAAGATGGCGTACTCACCTGCAAGACGCTGATCTGGGGAGCGCCCAACGACTTCATTGTGTCAATACCGCGGACAGACGTTTCCGCCGAAATTTGCTTCAAAGTCGCTGGCGAGGAGCGCCGGATGAAGCTGGCGGATTTCCTCGCAGTCGGCGCCTGGGCTTGGCAGTATTCGACGTGTCGCCTGACCTGGCGCCTATGCCAGGAGCAGCCGGACACGCCGCCCTGCCCTGACGCTTTGCAGTCGTCGTTGGCAGTCACTCTCACCTCTGCCCGTCGCTATCCGATATATCAACTCCGAGCAGTCACGCGTTCCGGGCGGATTTACCGCAGCCGTCCCATCCTGCCGGTCGCGCTGCCCGAAGCGACGCGGACGATTGCAATTCATTCTGAGCTGCGCGACCAGGTGTTATCAGTCCCGGTGTGCGCAGCGCTGCTGCCGGAATTGCGCTATACGATTCGGCCACCGGAATCCGGCGGAGCGACCATGACGACTGACTTTGACCCCTTCTTCAATGCCCAACTGGGCGGCGGCTACGTGTACAGTGAGGCCTTTGACTCAATACCATTGCCGGAAGGCCGACAAGTGCCCGAGTACATCATTGAGGACGGCAAGCCTGCCTTGCGATTCGACGGCGGCAGCTATGCGACCATGCCAAAGGAGTCATTTCCCCGCGGCAGCTTCACGCTGGAGTTCGAAATCAAGCCCGACCCCGGCCAGGAAACATACGTGTTGTTCCGACATTTCGCCCGGATTCTCGGCTCTGTGACGCTTTATGTCGAGAACGATGAATTAAAACTGGCGTTTGGGGAACGCGATTATATCGCAACGCATAGATTTCCTTCTGGACTCCGGATTGAGCGCGGACAATGGTCGCGAGTCACAGTCTCGTACGACCTGGCGTCTTTCCGATTCCAGGTCGGAGACCGCGTCAACACCGCGCCGACCCCGCAACGACTGCTGGCGCTTTATTTCAAACCAGGAATTTTCGGCGGACATACCAAGGTGGAATTCGGCCTGCCAACCGGCGCCCGCTATTATTCCGGCCTGATGCGGGATTTGATCATCCGGCACTGGTAGAATAGCATGACGCAACCGGCGTTGCGCCCTCAACCGCCGGCTGTGGACGGCGTGGACGAAGTGGACGGTGTGGACATAGTGGACGGCTGCTGCCGTACGCACCTCGCTTGCACGAGCACGTAGTTCAAACTTTAGTTTGCCGTATGTCCCTCGCTTGCAGGAGCACGTAGTTCAAACTTTAGTTTGCTGTATGTCCCTCGCTTGCAGGAGCATGTAGTTCAAACTTTAGTTTGCTGTATGTCCCGCAGGCTTTAGCCTGCCAGGAGCATGTAGTTCAAACTTTAGTTTGCTGTATGTCCCGCAGGCTTTAGCCTGCCAACATGCAATTCAAACTTTAGCTTGCCGTACGTAACGCTTACCCTCACAGGATAATCGCGCCGCCGTCTTTCAATAAGCGTCGCGTCTCCGCGCTGTCGACGTTCGCGACTCCTTTGCCATCTCGCATGGCTTGCCAGGCAGCCACGCCGGCTGCTTCACCGCACTGATTGAGATTGACCATGACCCGGACAGCGCCGAACGCGTCCCGATCCGCATCCAGCATGCGACCGGCAACCAGGACATTGACCGCGCCCCGTGGGATCAGGCAGCTCAGTGGAATCTGGTAATACGGCAGCACTTCGCCCTCTGGCAGCCAGCGTTCAGTACTGATGCATTGATCGCCCCTGTAGACGCGCATCGTGCCGTCCAGTTTTTTAAAACTGATGGTCGCGTCCGTGTCATTGTGAATGTCGACTGGGTAGGTGCCGTTGCCGATAGCGTCGGGAAAGCGGCGTCCAGCCAACAATTCCTCGCCGGTGAGCGTTCCTATAGACTCGACGTGTAATCCTTCGCGGATGCCGATCGCTGAGGGCAGCGTCTCCAGGCCGAACTTCCGGTCTGGGAATTCACGACGGAGCATGTCGAGAATGGCCTTGATCTGGCGTCGGGAGGTGATTTCCGCGCGGGTGATTTCATCCGGGTCACTGCAATCGCATTGCAGGACTCGCGTTCCGGCGAGCATAAAGAGCTGGCTGTTGGGGATGGGCATGCCCCAGTAATAACCGCCTGGCAGGTCGGGCAGTTCTTCGCGGTACTTGTCCATGCATTGCCGCAAACTAAATCCTTTCGGGAAGGACCAGCCGCTAAACCGGGCGCAGCTGGTCGGCGGCTGCGGATGATCGACGCGACGCATGGTCATGCCAGCGCTGCGCGCCAGGACGCCATCGCCGGACGCATCAATGAACACGCTGGCACGAATGGCGAAACGGCCTGACTTGTCCTCAGCGACAATCGCCTCTATCTTGCCAGGCTCGGCCAGTACCGCCTGCGAAAACGACGTCTGCAAATACAGAGTAATGTTTTTCTCGGTCGTCACCATGGTATCAAGCTCCAGGGTGAGTTCCTCGGAATTCAATCGAATGCCATAATAGTCGGTCGGTTCCCGGAAGGTGGTGCAAGCGCCGGTTTTCTCCAAGCGTTCGAGGGTCTCGAAAGTCAATCCGCCGATGATCTGCTGTTGGCCGGTGATGTCAAACAGCGAGTGCCACATGCCGACCAGTCCCAAGGTGGCCACACCGCCCAGGCGGTTCGACTTTTCCAGCAGCACGACTTTCGCGCCCAGGCGCGCTGCCCGCAATGCTGCAAATACGCCTGTGCAGCTTCCTCCAACCACGCAGATGTCAGCTTCAATCTTGACCGGCACGGTCTCGGGCGGCAAGGTAATTGTGTTCTTGCTCATAACTCTTCTCATTCCTTTTTCACATTCATCCTACCGGTTGCAAAAAACGGCATCTTTAACTTGATTTCACGCTTGGAAAACGTTAGCGCAGCAGCCGTTCAATAATGGCGAAACGGTTCCTCTTCGCACGTTCATAATCGCCGCAGCGCGTTGTCAGGACTATGGCAAAAAACTGCCGCGGCAGGTGCATGAGTATGGTCTGGCCACTCCAGCCGGAATGTAGGAGCACGCTGCCAAAGGCGTCTTCGTGCAACCGCTGATCCCAGATGACCCAACCCAAGCGCCGATAGCCGTCGACCTGGCTCTGGCGGTCTGGCGCCGCCTCGGCAAAAGAGGCTTCGGAGAACAGCCGCGGCTGACCAGGGACAGCGCCATGCCGCAAATAGCAGCGCAGCAGCTTCGCCAGGTCAAGCGCGGTCGTAAACAGGCCGGCATTGGCAGTGCTGCCGCCATCGCGGTAGATGCGAGCGGCGACAAAGTCGGAAATCTGCCCTGGCGCGTCCGTGCCCATAGTCTGAGCCAACCGGTCTGAGCCAACTGTCGGCGGTGGCTGGCCGAGGCGCGAGTCGGTCATGCTCAGCGGCTGAAAAATCTCCTTTTCGCAAAAGTCCGGGAAGCTGCTGCCGGTGCAGCGCTCCAGAATCATCGCCAGGAGGATGTAATTCCAGCAGGCGTAGTCCGCGTGTACGGTCGGCGGTCGCGGCGGCGGGGTGACCAGCATGTTGCGTAGCATTTGCGCGCCTGATTCGTCAAAGTAAAGACGCTGCTTCTGGCCAGGGACATCGCCGAAGCCCGACGTGTGGTTGGCGAGTTCCCGCACCGTGATCGGCCGAAATAGCTTCGCCTGGAAATCAGGGAGATACTCGGTGAACGGCGCATCAAAATCAATCAGACCGCGAGAGTGGCAAATCAGCAGCGCCGTGACTCCAGCCGCGGCTTTGGTGACGCTGGCGACATCTATGACGGTATCCAGGCGCATAGGGACTTGCCGCGTATTCTCGGCATGACCGACGCACAGCGAGAAAACGTCATCGTCCACAGTCCCGGAAAAAATTGCGGCGCCGTTAATAACCCGGTCGTCAATATCGGCCTGTAAAATGGCATCAATCTCAGGCATGAATTTTCTTTCTGTCACTCTTGAACTACGTACGATGCCCCAGCCGCCGTCCACACCGTCCACAATGTCCACAATGTCCACATTTACATTTATTTTTGCCGTAGGCGCTTAACCATGCTTAACCTATGGAGAGGCTTGAAGTTACTGCCGCTGCGTGCCGTAGATCAGCTCGTTCGTTGGGCGAAATTTCCCCGGGTTTTTCAAGGTCCAGGCGATGGCGCGGAGTTCCTTGCCCAGGAGTTTCATTTGCGCTGTCGCAAAGCCGATGTCTCCGCCATTCGGGTCCATCGCAAAGCTGCGGCGGTGTTGCAATCGATTATGCAGCAGCCGCACTTCTTCCTGCAGCGCCTCCAGGCGCTTCAGCGGCCGCCGACCGGCTGCGGCCTCCAGGAAAAGGCCGAGCCATCGCACCATGAGCTGCTGCATTTTGACGGCGTTATCGCAAGTCTCAGCCATCCGCGCCAGGTGGAACCGTCGCTTCTCTGCCTTCTCGTATGCGCGCCAGTACAGCTTCGCGGCCTGCTGGTTGAGTTTCACCAGTTCCTTCAAGAGTGCTTGCAGCTCACTGGCCTGGGCCAGGGCTTCGGGGGTGAGTCCAGCCTGCCAGCGCACTAACTTGAAATTGGAAAAGCGCCAGTTTGGGAACGTCGCATTCCACAACGGCGTCGTGTGGCTGTACTTGTCCCCATGGCTCGTCCGCAGGCGTTGCGCCCGCGCCACCAGTGCGCCGGCGGCCTTGCCATACAGTTTAGCGCAGACGACGTCCAGCAGCCCACCCGCCTCAAACAACTGCGGCGGTGAGCTTATCCCAAACGCCTGCTGGCGATGCGCCGGCATGAACTCGGCCGACACCGCGACCGTTGGCTGGTCGACCCGGAAAGCGCCATCTGGATTCCACAGATATTCGGCATTGATGACCTGACGCGTCTCCTGGAAGGCATTGCCATTGCCGGTGATCACCGCATTGGCGCCGGACAGCAGGCCGATGGCTGGCGCGTCTCCGGAGATGATGCTGGAATCGTAGAAGCCCGACGCCGCTGCAAAATAGACGCAGGAAATCTTGGCGTCGGGACCGAGCCGCTGCCGCAACTCCTGGTAGCGCGGCGCCTTCGGCACATCGCCGAAAAACTGCTCACGCAGCATCAGGTAAATATTCTTGCCGGCCAGCAATCGGGACACGGTCTCGAAATAATCCAGGTGGCAGCGCCATTCGTCATCATTCTCGTACGCATTGGTGTAATTGGGTCCAACCATGTTGACCATGCAGTCTCGGCGGGCGTCATAGCCGGTTTGCGGATTCCTGACTCTGCCCACCGCCTCCGCAAGATGCAGAAACAGGTTTGCGCAAGCGCCGGCCATGCCGTCCGGCGCTGCCAGGTCGTCATTCGGCCAGCGTTCCCGGCAGTTCGGACAACGCAGGTTCCAGGACGCTTGCGCCTCGGCGTTGACCGAAATGTCCAGACCGTGCACATACAGCGCCCCTGGCTCCACAGTCTGCACGAACTGCTGCAACTGGGCGCATTTCCGCTTCAGGAGCTTCTTATTGCTCAGGCACGTCCCCATCAGCCGGGAGACCGGCTTGGCAGCAAAGCCCATGCAGGGATACAGCGCCCCCCTGGGATAGTCATAGCGATTCTCAAAGCTTTCGCCGTCAAACTCCTCATGCTGCTCGCCATAGCCGGAACTGTAGCCGACGTAACACAAATGGATGCCGCGGCGACGAGCCGCAGCATTCATGTCACGCATCAACGAAGGATAACTATGAAAGCGCCTGCCATTCCACCCCACGCCATCAATAAAGGCAAAATTGAGCTTGTACTCGGCCATGAGGTCAAGACCGGCGAGAAAACGAAGGCGGAAGTCTCTGGAACCCTGGCAGTCATCCTGGCTCCAGCCGCGAATTTCCGCCATCAGGTTCCAGTTGACGCCGCGAATCTCAAAACGGGGCCGGTCGGCAATCCTTCCCAACGGCAAGGCCCAGCCGTCGCCGTGCTTGGTCAAAAGCTGCAAGAGCGTCATGGCGCCATACATGAAGCCGTCCGGGTCTGCGGCCGACATGGTGACCCCGGCCGCGTCGATGACGAGTTCATACGCCTGCGCGTCGCCCCCCGGCAACGGCTGGAAACGCAGCACAGCCGGGCCGTCGTCGCCCCGCCAGTGTTCTAGCCGCGCCAAGGCATATCGGGACGGGCAGTCGCCCTGGAACAGAAGTTCCTGGAAAACCAGCTGTCCACCGTCCCAGCGGCTTTCCGCTGGCGTGGGGATGATGATTGGTGCACTCATATCGCCTCCAGATCTATCGCCGCTATCAAACGCCCGCCCGGTCGGTCGCGCGCGGCCTGGTCAGGCTGATCACATATTTTCCCGTCACTCCGCCACGACGCACTTCACCCGCATCAGCCCCGCGGTCTTGCGCAGGGCGGCAAACTCAGGCTTATTTCCCGTTTTGGATGCACTCCACGCCGCCGGGAGGCACTTCCAGCCGACAGCGATCCAGGCGCAGCCCGCTGACATTCTGCGCCATGATGGCCGATTGCCAGCCCGGCTCTGGGTCGCGCCAGCTGACCCGGCAGCGGTCAAACTCAACCCCGTCGGCATTCAGCAGATAGAATGCCGCCGGCGCGCATTTGACGCCGAATTCGCCGTAGCTCCGCTCCGCCTTCTCGGGCGGCACTGCGTCAGCACCGCCGGAATATTCAAACCAGACATCGGAGAAGCTGATGTCCTTGACCAGGCAGTCGGGATTGCCGGTGACGTATGACGACCATCGCGCCCGTCCCCGCAGGTGGTTGAAGCTGATGTTGCGGATGAGCTTCACCGTCTCATCCGGCTGGCAGCCGCGTACGTTCGATGACACGATAATCGGCCGCGTCGCCTCAATGTGCAGGTTGTTAAACAGGATATTCTCAATCTTCACGCCCAGGGATTTCTCCGAATACTTCGAGATGATGCAGATTGCGGTGCGGGTATCGCGGATAATGCAGTTGCTGATGACGCAGTCGCGCACCTCACCACTGCCGACGCCGATCCGGAAGGCGTTGCAGCGCGTGCGCAGTATGCAGTTGCTGACCGTGACATGTTGGCAGACGCGCGATTGGTCCTTAAGCGGCTCAATGTGACCGCGCAGCGTGATGCAATCGTCACCAGAGTCAATGATGCAGTTGGTGACTGTCACTCGTGCGCAGCAGTCAATGTCGATGCCGTCGCCGTTCCAGGTTCGCTGGTCATTCCAAATCCTCACCCCGGCAATCACCACGTCTTCGCAGCCATGCAAAAAGCAGGTCCAATAGGGGCTGTTGTACAATTTGACGTCGGTGATAGTGACGTTCATACATTCGCAAAAGAAAATCATCTGTCCGGGGCGCCACTCCGGGTATTCGAACAGGTGCGGGTGTTCTTCCCAGGTCTTGTCTGAAAAGGCCTGGCGGTTGCCGTCAATCACGCCTTGGCCGGTGATGCCGATATTGTTGGCCTCGACCGCGACAATCAGATGAGCGCCAGTCACTCGCTCCTTGACAAAGGCGCGGTTTTGAGGGCAGAAATCGTCTGCATTGTAGTCTTCGCGGCGGGAGCTGCCGAGCAGCTTGGCGCCGCTTTCCAGGTTGAGGGTGACATTGTCACGGAGATAGACGGTTCCGGTCAGATACGTCCCGGCTGGGAAGTTCACTGTTCCGCCGCCATTGGCCGCACATTCGTCAATCGCCCGCTGAATTGCTGCTGTACACAATTCGCCGGCCACGCCGGCAGCGCCATACGCCCTGATGTCATACATGCTGTCGCCCTTTACACCGTTGCTGCATCTATTGCCGGGCGGCCTGCCTTTCCCCCTTGGACTAACAGCGCTCCCGGCCTTTTTCACACTCTGAAAACGTACTGCTGACAAGCTGTTTTGCCAATCGATAAGCCAAAAATGAACGCTCCTCACAGCTCCATATAGTAGGTCACATGCGTCAACTGGCGATTGAATCCAGCTCTTTCGTAAGCGCGTCTTGCCCGGGCGTGGGCGTCGTCAAGCCCGGTGAACACACGGGCTGCTTGCATGCCGCGGCTGCGGAAAAGCTCCAGGACAGCCCGGTACATTTGCTGACCAATCCCCTTCAAGCCGCAGTCAGGGTCAGCCGCGTTGTTGCCAATCGTCCCGATTTTCTTCTGATCGTCAATCATAAAGGTGATGAAGCCCACCACCTTCCCGTCTTCCTCGCAGACCAGGATATTCTCCGGCGCATTTTCTATTTGCCGCCGGATTTCTTCGCCCTTGCTCCTGCTGTCCCCTGCCGCTCCGACCAGCAAGTCGGCGACTTTGTCCCCCAAAGCCTGCCTGGTCATCCGCCGAATCGGCATCCAGGCGCGGTTGGCGATATCCACAATTACTTCGCGGTCGCTGTCACAAAAAGCCCTGATCATGATGACTTGCCTTTCTTTTCCTGCATGCCTGCACTACTGTCTTCCAAGGCGTGGCCTTCTTGCCCTGATATCGGGCTGACGCCGTCCTCCCCGGCTGACGATGCCGAGGTCCCAGACGCCTCGGAAACGTCCTTGGCGGCCTTGCGACGGCGCTTCGGTGGCGTCGGCTCGGCATGGTTTGTTGTCTCGACGATCTCGGTCTCGACTTCTTTATAGAACTGCGGCATGGGCGGTGCATCGGCCGAGCTAATCAGCGTCTCCAGGGCCTTCAGGGCAGCGGCGCGTTCAGCCAGGCGATTGTTTCGACCTTGGCCGCGCGCCAATTCCCGCTGGCCGATGCAGACCTTTACTTCAAACACCTGCTTGTGCTGCGGGCCGGTGGCGCCCAGGCGTTCATAAACCGGCTTCTGCTGAAGATGCGTCTGACAATATTCCTGCAAAGCGCCCTTGGGATTGTCTTCGAACGTCAACCGTTCCAGGCACGCATTAATGTCTGGCAGCAGTGCCAGGCACAAGTTGCGGGCGGCTTGCAAGCCGCCATCCAGATACACAGCGCCCAAAAAAGCCTCGAACAAATCTCCTAAAATCGATGGCCGTTCCCGCCCGCCGTTCAGGATTTCGCCGCGGCCGAGCAGCAACACCGTGTCCAGCCCCAGCTGCCGCGCATAGCCTGCTGTCGCCGATTCGTTCGCCAGCATTGACCGCACCTTGGTCAGCAATCCCTCTTGCGCGTAGGGGAGATGCTCGTATAAATACTCGGACAGAATAATCTGCAAGACAGAATCGCCCAGAAATTCCAGCCGCTGGTTGTGCGGCGGCGGCTGCGCCTGCTCAACCGCGTAGGATGGATGCGTCAACGACTCCTCCAACAACGCCCGGTTTCGAAACAAGTAACCGCAATGAATCTGCACAGCCTGGAGAATCGATGGCAGTTCGGACTTCTTGATATTGAAATTTTTCATTATCGGCTTATTTTATAGATTCTGTCGATTCCGCCATAACCACGACCACAACAAGGTAACACGAACATCGTTTCCAGGAGATTTCGTTTATGTATGAAGCATCTGATCTGCGTAAGGGCCTGAAAATTGAGTTGGATGGCGAACCTTACATTGTCACCGAATTTGATTTTTGCAAGCCGGGCAAAGGCCAGGCGCTGTATCGCTGCAAGCTGAAAAACATGATTACCGGCAGCACTCTTGACAAGACCTTCCGCTCAGTGGACAAAATCGACAGGCCCGACCTGGAAGAAAAAACTCTCATCTTCTCATACGATGAGGGCGAAACCTACATCTTCTTCGACCCGAGAACGCACGATGAAGTGCGCATTGACGCAGAAATTCTGGGCGATCAAACGAATTTCTTGGACGACAACATGGAGTGCAGCGTCCTGTTCTATCGCGAACGCCCGATTGAAATCACCCTGCCCTTCTTCGTAGAAAAGAAAATTGCGGAGACTGAACCCGGCGCCCGCGGCGATACCGCCACCAACGTGACCAAGCCTGCCAAAATCGAAAACGGCTACGAAATCCAGGTGCCGCTGTTCGTCAATATCGGTGACACTGTCCGCATTGACACCCGCACCGGCCAGTACGCTGACCGCGTGTCCAAGGCCTGAGTCCTCCTGAAAACGGGCAGGACGCGTTCCCGTCCCAGTCTTGCACCGGCGCTGGTCATCAAAGAGCCATGAACCAATTGGCGCCCTTGATGACTCGACGGTTTAATGAAGAGGGACTGACCGCCAAGAACGCCAAGAAAAAATCTTGGCGTTCTTTGACTTTTTAGTTCCCCAATCCGGCAGAAAGACATGATTTCGTTTCTTAATCCTGGGGCTGGCAATCTCACCAGCGTCCATCTCGCCTCCCTGGCCGCCACGCCAGCTACGGCACGGAAAGCCTTTTTCGCCCTGGACTTTGACGGCGTCATCTGTGACAGCGCGGCGGAAACCGGCGCCAGCGCCTGGAAGGCCGCAGAGCGCTTCTGGCCTGGACGTTTCCCGAGCCCGGCGCCGACAGAATACATCCAGGCCTTCCGAGCAGCCAGGCCGTACCTGGAAACCGGCTATCAGGCCATACCGATCATAAAAATGCTCCGCGACGGCCTGCCCCCAGAAGCGATGGCCACCGGATTCAACGAACGCGTCAACGCAATCATGGCTGAAATCGGCCAGAACAAGTCAGCCATGGTCCATGCCTTTGGCGACACTCGCGACCAATGGATCAAAGCGGACTTGGACGACTGGATTTCCTGGCATGGCATCTACCCCGGCGTCCTGGAAGCCCTGCAAAAAGTCCTTGACGACGGTCAGCACCTCCGCATTCTCACCACCAAGCAAGAGCGCTTTGTCAGCGCCATTCTTAGCGCACATGGCGTCGACTTCCCAGCTGACCATATCTGGGGTCTGGAGCGTCGAGAAAGCAAGGAAGACCAACTGGCGCGCCTCCTGGCCGACGGCGACAATGACGTGTATTTTATTGAAGACCGCCTGGAGACCCTCCTTCGGGTCGAGGCGCGTGACGATTTGCGCGCCGTCCGCCTTTATTACGCTGACTGGGGCTACGGCACTCCCGACCACCTGGCGGCCGCCCGCAACAACGACCGCATCACCGTGCTTTCCCTAAGCGATTTCCCCAGGTTCCTGGCTGGAATCGCCTGACTATCAACTCAAGGCAGAATATGCAGCGCCTTCTCCTTAACATCGGCAACACCCACATCCAGGTCGCGACTCTCACCGAGCATGGCCCGGAACTGCTCGTCTGCTATGACACGCCCGACATCCGGCCGCTGGAAATGCTGCCGGTTCTGGAGGCGATGACCACGCCCTGGGACGCCTGGGCAGTCTCGGTGGTACCGCCAGTCCGCTTGTCCCTGGAACAGCGCTACGGTCGACGCATCCGCTTCCTGGCGCCGGAAGACTTTCCCCTGATTGACTTTTCACCGGTTGACACCAGCACGCTGGGCATGGACCGCATCGCCAATGCCGCAGCAGCTCGCAGTCTGACCAATTCGGCGGTGATCGTCCTGGACTGCGGCACTGCCATCACCACCGAGTCCTTGGACAGCCAGGGCCGTTTTCGCGGCGGCGCTATTCTGCCGGGCCGGATGCTGCAACGCAAAAACCTGGCCGCCTACACAGCGCAGCTGCCCCTGATCCCACTCGGTCAAGACGTCCCGGCCGCACTTGGATGCCGCACGACTGAGGCGATCGCAGCTGGCATTGACCGCGGCATTATCGGCGCCGTGCGGGAAATCGTGACCGCCACTCGCCGCGAGCTTGAATCTGCCGATTGTCCAGTGCTGGTCACAGGCGGCGACGCGCCTTTCTTCATCCGCCATCTTCCGGAACTCACCCCGGCTCCGGACTTGTTCACTCTCCGCGGCATTGCCACGGCCGCGCCAGCCGTCTGAGGCCAGCGCGGCAGATGTCTTCCGGTCATGGGTTGTCCGGGAAAAACAGGCGCTGCCAATTAGTCCACACTTGCGACGCCACTTGTTCCGGCGTTTCGTTTCGCTGTTCAGCCAGGCACTGCACCACGAATTGGACATGCCACGGCCGGCTTTCCAGCCTACGATATCTCTGAACCGGGAGGTCAGGGCAATCCGTCTCAGTCAACATCCGGTCGGCCGGCACATAGCGGGCGGCTTGATGCAGACGATGCGCCCCCGGATATGTCACCGGCCCGCAGAAGGACAGATACAAGCCGCGATCAAGCGCATCGCGGGCAATGTCCACGCTGCCGGTGAAATGATGACAGTATCCGCGAACCTGGCTCAAGCCCAATTCCTTCAGAACGCCGAAAAAGTCTGGCCACGATTTCCGATTGTGCAAGCACACGGGCAAGTTGAGTTCCTGGGCCAGCTGCAATTGGGCTCGAAACATCGCCAGTTGCTGCTCCGCATTGTCCCGGCCATACTGAAAATCCAAGCCGATTTCGCCGACTGCGAGCACCCGGCCGCGGTTTTCCGGCGCAGTCAACGCCTGACGCAGTTCCGCCAGGGTTTCTTCGCGCCAGTCTTCGGGGAAAAATGGATGAATGCCCAAAGCGCCGAATACGCCCGGCTGCCGGGACAAATCACAGACCACCGGCCATTCCACGCGACGCGCCGCATTGACGAGAATGCCGCCAACGCCTTGATGCTCGCTTACCGCCAAAATGAGTTCAAGGCGTTCGCGCAGGCGCGCATCCGCCAAATGGGCATGGACATCGACTAAATTGCCATTCACCTGGTTCATGTTCTCTCTGCGGAAAAATCATTTTCTGCCCAGCGTACACCACATTCCATAAGATAGCGCCGCGAAAACGAAAAACCACCTCAGTGGCGGCCGCTAAAGCGGCACGCACTAGGACGGAGTGGACATGGTGGACGTAGCCTGCTGTACGTAGTCCTCTCGCCCACTAACTCCTTCTTCCGGGTTGATTTTCGTGCGTTTCCGCATACGTTATTCCTAGTTTTACATTTTCTCCAACATTCATCTTCATTTTCCGGGAGCGACGTTACTATGCACAGCCACCTCGTCCGCCTTGTCACTATTTTCGCGACGTTGACCAGCGCCCTATTTGGCGCCACGCGGCAAATCAAGCCTGAGGATGCGGTCATCCTCCTATCGGACAACGCCTCGGCTATACACGCATTCGCGGCCAAGGAGCTGCAAAAACACCTCCATCTGGTCTGCGGCTTAGAAATTCCCATTCGCGCCAGGCAAGACGATGCCCGGCACGCTTTTTACATCAACGCCTGGCCGGCCGGCCTCGACTTTTCCCTCGCTCCTGAGGAAGGCCGCTGGTGGGTCAACGAGTCCTGCGTCTGGCTGTGCGGCGAGGACAGCGAGAGAACGCCCCTCCCGGCCGGCCAGGAGCTCGCGGTCAGGTCCGCCACCCGGCATCGTCGCACTGGCACCCTGAACGCCGTCTATGACTTCCTGGAAAAGCAATTCGGGATTTTGTGGATTGAGCCGGGCGACCGTGGCATCAGCCATCCGGTCACGCCGGGCGTTCTCACGCTGACCATTGGCGAAGGCGGCTGGAAGCCCAACCAGCTGATCAAGCGCGGCCTGCGTTCTGGACTGCCCTATCGCTTAACCGAGTACAACAAGGACCTGCCTGAGCCCTTCCAGCTGACCGAAGAACAATTCCGGCAAAAGCACGACGAGGTCAACCTCTGGCTGAAACGCATGCGCATGGGCACCAGTCTGGAACTGCATTACGGCCATGCCTTTACCCAATGGTGGAAAAAATACGGCGCCGAACATCCGGAATACTTCGCCCTCTTCAAAGGCAAACGCGCCCCTGCCCGGCCGACCATGCCTGAAACCATCAAAATGTGCCCCAGCTGCCCGGGCCTGCACAAGCAAATCATCGACAACTGGCTCGCCCAAAACCCACGCCCTAAATGCATCAACACCTGCGAAAATGACTGGGGCGACTACTGCGAATGCGACGCCTGCCGCAAGCTCGATATGCCGCCGCTGCCAGGTAAAAAATGGGACGACGACCTGACCGACCGCTACTTGTACTTCTCCAACACCATCTGCCGCATGGCGGTTCAGCATGACCCGGACGTCATCGTCAGCATGTACGCTTACTCCTGCTATCGCTTCCCACCCCGCCGCGAAAAAGTCGAGCCGAACTTAGTCATCGGCTTTGTCCCCAGCATGATGCAGCCGGAGGAAACAGCCGCCATGTACAAGGGCTGGCGCGACGCTGGCGCTAAGAAACTCTTCCTGCGGCCCAATGACCACCACGTCAACACCGGCTTTCCTATGGGCTTTGAAAAACAGATGTTCGCCGCCTTCCAACTCGGCGTGCAAAACCACATTATCGGCACTGACTACGACTCCCTGCACAACTTCTGGCCAGCCACCGGCATTGCCGACTACATCCTGGCCCGCAGCCACTGCTACCCGGATGCCACCTTTGAACAATTGGAAGACGAATACGCCTCAGCATTTGGCGCTGCCAAAGATGACATCAAGGCCTACTACCGCTATTGGCGGGAGCAAATCTGGGAAAAGCGCATCTGCCCGAACCGCCAAGCCATCGTGGAACGCGGCTTGCACGGCAATTTCCGGCGCGGGTTGGTCTGGGACCTGCACAAGTACTACCAGTCGGCGGACTTTGACCGGACTGACGCCATCCTGGCCGCAGCCGCTGCCCGTCCTGGCCTGTCACCCCAGGCTGCCACCCGCGTCGCCGACCTCCAGCTGGCCAACCGCCATTTCCGCCTGACTTACGAGGCCATCGTTGCCAAGCCTAACGAGCGTTTTGACAAGGCGCGCACTCTGATCGCCTTCCGGGTGGAAAACCTCAACCGGCTGAACATTGACTGGCGTACGCAGCTGCACCGCGTTGAACGCGGCTTCGGCGACATCACCGGCATCCATGCCGCCTGGCAGTTCCGCGACTACGCCGCATTCAAGACCCTGCCGACCCGCTGGTTCTTCAAGATTGACGATAAGAACGTCGGCGTCCAAGAGCAATGGGAACTGACCCCAGGCGCAAAAATCGCCGCGGTCTGGGAGCCGATTGAAGTCACCAAAGGCTGGGAAAAGCAGGAGATACCAGGCATGCACCCGAAACTCAAGGAGCAGCTGAAAGAATACGATGGGTATGGCTACTACGGCCTTGACATCGCCGTGCCTGCTGACTGGCAAGGAAAGGACATCGCCCTGCTCTTCGGCGCTGTCGATGAATCATGCTGGGTCTGGGTCAACGGCAAAACTGCCGGTGAACGTATCTACGAGCACAGCGACGACTGGAAAACGCCATTCGCCATTCCAATCACAGCCGTCCTGGACTGGAGCAAGCCGACCCAGACCGTCATCGTCCGCGTCCACGACCGAGGCGGCCAAGGCGGCATCTGGAAACCGGTCAGCCTGGTTCACCAATAATCCGCCCTGCTTGTCAACGCACGCTAACCAAGAGGAGCTTCCTATGCGCCGTTATCTTCTGTTTTGCCTTCTGGCCGCCGGACTGTCCCTGACTGCTGAAACGCTGCGGCATCCTATCACCTTCAGCGAGGGCCTGCCGGGCTGGTGGGCTAACTCCAAACTGTTTGCGGTCGCTCCGGGCGAACACGGCACGGAACTAGTCATTACCGGCGACCAGGAGCAGGAAAAGGGCTACCAGCGCCTGATTGGCCTGGTCAAGGACATTTCCGCCGAACAACTCACCGGGCAAACTTGGAACATGAGCTTCCAAGCCCTGATTCCCAAGCTCACCGGCGCAGTCAAAGTCGAGGTGCGCCAAATCGGCGCCGATGACAAGAGCGTCACCTACAACACTATCCGGCTGCGGCAGTTTGACCAGGCCGCGACCTGGCAGACATTCAGCCTGGACTGCAAGATGTCGGAGAAGACCGTCAAGATCGGCATCTACATCACGGCAGACTTCCTCGCTCCTGACGACCAAGTCCGCATCCGCCAATTCGTCTTGACCAAGCCATGATCTGACTTAGAGCACAACAACGCTTCATCCCAACTCAAGGAATGACTATGCAACATCACCTTTCCTCTTTGTTTTGCCTCTGCGCCATGCTTTTGGCCGGCTCAGCAGTGGCCGCACCAACGGCAGCCTCGGCCAAGGTAAGTGACATCGCCCTGCTGGCGCCTGACGCTGCTCAACCGGTCGCTATCAAAGGCTGCGGCGGCGCTTACTTTCTGGCTGAACCCGGATTGCTGCGCATCACCTTAACCAAACGAGAGACGTCGTCCCGGGCGCAGCCGGTGCGGCTCGTTCTGGCCACGCCGGATCGGCAGCCGGTGGCAGATGTCTGGCTTCCCGGCCTAGCTGACTCTGGCGCTGCTGTGCAACGCGTCACCATTGAGCACGATGTCACCGCTGCCGGCGTCTATGCCCTGAGCCTGACTGCTCCTGATGACCGCTACGGAAACCGCTTCCAGTGGATGCTCGAAACCAACTGTCCGCGTTTCCTGCTGGAGACCTCACGCGGGCACCGTGACGTCCGCCATGAAGAACCATTTTTTATCGTCAATCCCAACCAAGAATGCCAGGTCTTCTTCTATCCGACCGCAGCGGCCTTTGCCCTGGAAGCCAGCAGCCTGCCTCCGAACAGCCAGGGTGTCACTCTGCGCGACCACACCGGCGCCGTAGTTCTGACCCAGGCGCCCAATGCTGAACAGACTGCAGAAGTCAAGCTTCCCGCTGATCCTGGCCGCCAACCGCCCTGGCAAATGACCATACCGGCTGGAGGAGCAGTCATCAATCTCGACCACCTGACCCGCTGGGGCAGCCTGTCGGAATACCGCGACCAGCCACTCTGGACCTACCAACGCAACGCCTGGTTTGACTTTTTTTCCAACCGCAAGCTGCTCGTCCCCTATCGCCACATGCAGTACCTGGAAGCAGGCGAAACAGCAGCGGTTACTTTCACCGTCAACAACCGAGGCAAGAGCCTGAAACAAGTGCGCCTCGCCTTGGAATTCCCGCCCGGCGCCAAGCCGTTCACAACGCTGCGGGAAACAACGCTGGAAATACCTGCCGGAGAAAGCCGTCCGGTCGCCCTGGAATGCACCGCACCCCCAGCCGGCGAAACCTGGAACTGCCGGCTGCGCGCTACCACTGACGGCTTTACCACCTACTCCAGCCTGGTCATCAAGCATGGTCGCCGCGACCAACTCTATGACTTCACCCCGCCGCTCGTGCTGACGCCCTTTAACCATGAAAACGAACAATTCGCCTACGCAGTCGACTACCCACTTGGCGGGCAGCCCTATTTCGACCTGGAAAACCGCCCGGTCATCTATGCCGGCAACCGTATCCACACTTGGCGAGAAGGCGCTTGGAAGCAGGCCATCGTCAAACTCCCTGGCGTCTCGGAGGACAACACCTTCGCACGCGCCAAAATCTCTAAAATCGCGTTTGACCGCGACAATTGGTACTACACCATCGCGCTCAACCAAGACGGCCAGCCGGTACTGCTGTATTCTTCAGACCGCGGCCAAACCTTTGAGTCCGTGTCCCTGCCCATCAACGGCGCCTTTGACATCGAGCAGTTCTCCGGCCACAACCTGTCCGCCGCCCCGCCGCCGATTATGTGCCACACGGTCACTGAACGCGACCCGCAGCGCATGTGGCGACGCATCCACGACGTCAAGCTCCTCCTGCCTAAAAAGGACGGCGGCAAAATCGTCCTGCCGGAGCCGATCATGCTCACCCGCTCTGGCATCGGCTACTCCGGCCATTCCGGGATGCCGTCCTCCATAGTGTCGCGTGGAGACAACGTCCATGTGATCTGGGCTGAAGCCACTGACCCGGCGGACAAGACGATTCGCGGCGTGCCAACCTACACGGCCACCTACGACCGCCGCACCGGCGTCCTCAGCCAGCCGGCTCTCATCGGCTACGGCCCGCCTGCAAACGACGTGCATAACACCCCGTGCATCACCATGGACAGCAAAGGGTACCTGCACGCCCTCGTCGGAACCCACGGAAACACCTTCCGCTACGCCCGCTCTCTCCAGCCTGACACTGCCGCGCAAGGCTGGACAGAAGCCGCGCCGCTGGGAGAAAAACTCTCCCAGACCTACGTCGGGCTAGTCTGCGATCAAAACGACATGCTCCACGTCGTGTTCCGACTGGCCCGACCGCCAGAAAACACTTTCCCGGTCGGCAGCTCCTCGTCACTGAGCCTAATGAGCAAGCCGACTATGGCTGATGCCTGGTCTGCGCCGCGCCAACTCGTCCAGCCCGCCTTCACCGACTACTGCGTCTACTACCATCGCCTAATCATCGACCGCTGCAATCGCATCTTCCTGTCCTACGACTACTGGTCAACGTACTGGTTCTACCGTATTGATCAGGCCAAATCGCGCCGTGCCCTGATGATGTCCCCAGACGGCTGCCAGACCTGGCGCCTGGCCTCTGACCAAGACCTGCGCGGGAAATAATAACCGGCGCGGATGAACTCGCAAAATCGCCGTATGTAGTACACCGTATATAAGTAGCCCAAAAAGCCACTCGCGGTGGACGGGGTGGACATTGTGGACATTGTGGACGGGGTGGACAGCAACTGCCGTATGTTTCGCGCTTCCAGCGTTTTTGCCGCTGCACGGCAACCCAACACCCCCCAAAAAAAATCTGCGTTCATCTGCGTAATCTGCGGATAAAACAATAGTTTCTCGCCCCTCGCTCGAACCGCTGCTCATTTTTGCACTGAGTCAAAACTGCCAATAATACGCCCAGCGCTGTCCATTAGAAGCGCCTGGACAGCGTCTGCGGCTGGATTGAAGGTCACCTTGAGGGTAGCGCTGCCGGCAGCGGCCTTGACCGGGACAGCAAGGACAAAGCCGTCAGACGTTTTTTCCAGGCTGGGATTGCCGGTCAGTTCCTGGTCAGCGCGGTATGGCCTGATGACGGTGACGAACTCAACCTGGCGTTGCGGTTGCCTGGTCTGGGCGTTGAGGTGATATTCCACGAGCTTAATACGTGGTCTTGGCGGTGGATCGAACTTGTCGCTCTGGGTGATGGCCAGGTCGTTTGGCCACAGCATGGCGACTTGGCAGGCCGCGCCGTTGTTCTGCATGCGGATATCCTGCTGAGAGCGGATGTCCATGGCATTGATTGCGTGCAAATGGAAATCGAAGGTCGCCGCTTCGACGGCGTCGAGAGTATCGAAGATAACTACGGCGTCAGGTTTGTAGAAAAGAATGCGGCGTTTAAAGCTGTTTAAGCGGCCTCCGTAGGACTTGGCTGCCTCGCCGGCGACGTAGTCGAAGAGAGGCGTGCAGGCGAAATCGGTGATTTCGCCCTGGCTTTGGGCGGAATGCTTGAGCTGGCTCTCGCCATTGACGGAAATCGAATTGACGGATTTGGTCTCCCACATCCAATTTTTGTGATGTTCGGTGCCGTAGCTGTCCCGGCGTCCGGTGCGGATTAGCAGACGTTCGCCGTAGGCATTGAAAGTGAAGGCGTTGTTGGCCTCATAGCCGTGGCTCTGAGTCCCGAAAGGGCTGGATTTGAAGACAAGCTGGACATTGTCCTCGCCGCCGAGCAGATTGCTGTTGAGCATGGCCTGACCAGTGCCGCGGAAGCATCGTGATGACGGCAGATCGATTGGAGGCTTCGCCGCCACGACAGGCGCGGCGCCGCGTACAAAACCGACGTAGGTGTTCTGGACTTTAGCGCCGCCGACAGCCTCGACGTACCACTGCCAATATGGGTTTTGCGCCTGGGTGGCAAAGATGCTGACGAGCGCGGCATTTCCGTTCGCTCTGAGGTTTTCGACCAGGTCGCCGAAACCGCCATCCTTGGTTCCCGGCGGTTGCAGGTACATGGGGTAATAGCCGATGCTGCTGAAGTAGGGTTTGGCAAAGGCGTCGACGCCCATAGCGCTCTTCATGATGTCGGCCCACCAGGTGAAGCGAGTCATATAACTGCGCCAATAGGCCATGCCCTCATGCCAGCCGCCGTCCGCATCCGACCAGACCGGATACACGCAGGCATAGACATTCATGGCAAACCACAGCCACTCTTCAGCCTCGGGGATTTCGCCGAGGAAAGCCAGGGCGACCTCGCCAAGAAAATGCCAGGCGCGATTGGAATGGCTCGCGTAAGGCGCCCAGAGATGCCTGGGAAAGAGATGGCGGTACATTTCCTCGCCGCGGATGCGCATGAGGTTTCGGCACTGGGCGCGTTCGTCTTCACTGAGGAGGTCATAGACGTAGCTGTAGGTGCGGGCGAAGCGGGAATTGTAGGGCATGCCGGCTTCGTCATTGTAGCGGTAGCCGGTGGCGCCTTTGGGTTCCCACTTGGCGCAGTCCATGAGGATACGCTTGGCGAGTTGCCCGTACTCGTCCTTGCCGCCGATGAGACGGGTGAAAGCAAGAGTGGCAGCGCCGTCGAGCGCCTTTATGGTGTAAACGCGGTTGCCCCACCAGACTTTGCGCCATTCGTCACTGTTGCGCACCATTCCCTGTGGATATTTCGGCGGTTCTTCAGTGGGTGGCGGCTTGGCCAGCATGGCGTCGCATTGCCGGCAGAGACTGTCAAAAACAGGCTTAAGGTCGGTCTGCGCGCGCTGTCGCAGTTCGCTGAGCTGCTCAGGGCGGATGAAGAGGCGTGGATGTGTGGTAGGTACGCGGCTCACAAGCTCAGCGCGCGTGGGCAGGGGCAATATTGCGGAGTCGTCGTCAACGCTGAATGAGCGCGTGCTGCTCCAAGCCGACTGCTGGCCGTCAGCCGTCCGGTAGGCGAAGCGCCAATACCAGGTGCCGTTGGGAAAACTTTGGGGTGGACAGTGGACATTGTAGCGGGGCACCTCCGCGCGGTATTGGCTGCTGCTGAAATCCGGTGCGGCGGAGACCTCGAGGACGTAGCTGAGGTCTTTGCCTTGCGGTCGCCACGAGAACGCCGGTGGGTTGACTTCACTGCACTGGCCGTCAAACGGTCGGAAGCCCCACTCGTTGGCTTGCGCCGGGGCTTCATTCATGGGCAATGGCTCAGCACTGGCGACCAAGGCAGCGCCAAGAAGCAACGCAGTAGTGCAGGCGTGACAGATGCTGCGATGGACGAAATGAAGGCTAGTCATGGCGTGTCGTCTTTCGATGCTGGGGATGTTTGGAAATCTTAGCGAGCGCGAAGTTATCAGTACTAGAAACAATGATTAATATACCTAATAGCGCAGCTCCCATGCAATGCCTGTCAATCATTTTCCCTTTGAGCCGCGCTTACGTTGCCGCCATGATTCATCGCCCCCAGGCGTCGACGGCGTTTCCCAGCGCGGCAACGAGCGCCGACGCGCGCTGGACGACGCCCCTGTCGGACGGCCTTCCGGCTCCGAACGTCTAGGCTCCTTGCGGCGGCTTGCCGGCGTTGCACCACGCGCCTTGGCCTTGCCCCGTCGGCCCGCCTTGGCTTGCGACCGGCTCACTGCAGCGGCTGCCGGCTGCTCCATGCGCTCGACCGTGCCGGTCATGGCCTGAATGGCCAGACGCGCAGTGGCAAAGGCTGCATGCAGATTATAGCCGCCGGTCGGGCCGTCGATATCCATGACTTCACCGGCAAAGTAAAGCCCTGGGTGTCGGCGCGACTCCATGGTGTCCGGGTTAATTTCCGACAAATCAACGCCGCCGACCGTGACAATGGCTTCTTTTACTGGTCGGATTCCGGCAATCGGCAGCGGCA
>JAAZKI010000181.1 GCA_012799905.1 Lentisphaerota bacterium
ACCACGGTCGCCCAATCGGATGGCCGCCTTACCAGTTATAACCACGAGGTCATCGGCGAAGACCGAGCCCGGTCGTTTATCACCCGCATCTGGCGCCAGATTGACTTGCCAGGCAAGGTTCTTCCCTTGATTAGATGCCACATGCGGCCTATCGCCATGGTCTTAAACCAAGCCTCTGACAAGGCCTTTCGCCGGCTGGCAGTCGACGCCGGGCGCCTTGACCTGCTCGCCAAGCTGGTCGAATGCGACATCCTCGCCACGCTCCCTGCCGACCCTGACCAAGCCCTCGCCCCGATTCGCGCCTTTGCCGAACGCGCCCACGCCCTTGATGTCGCCCAGCAGCCTCCTGAGCCACTTATCCGCGGCCGGGACCTGCTTGCCCGCGGCCTCACTCCGGGGCCGCACCTGGGAAAAATCCTCCAAGCCTGCTATGAGGCTCAACTCGACGGCGACTTCTCTGACCTCGCCCAGGGACTCGCCTGGCTGGACCAGCACCCGGAACTGCTTGAACTGCCGGATGACGACACCCGGTGACACGCAGTCAACGCCCGCGACGGCAATACTTCAATTTGGCGCTGGCAATGCGTACAGTGCCACGGTCACGGCTGCTTGTGCGCCCAGACTTTCGCCCAGCGCTGAAGGGACGATTCGGCAGGCAGCCAAGGGTACTGGCAGCGCTTCCCGCGCCAGCTCCTCCCGCATCGCTGCTTCCAGCCATTGGCCGCTGCGCGTATAAATGCTTCCCAGCACGATCATTTCCGGGTTCAGCAAATCAATGATGATGGCCAGAGTGCGACCCAGCCAGCGACCGCTTTCTTGTAGGATGGCAAGCGCCTCCGGGACGCCTTCAGCAGCCAGGCGGGCCACTTCTTTAGCGTCCGGAGAGGGATGGCCGGGAATGCGACCGGCCGCCAGGCGGGCAATGCCGCCGCCGCTGCAGAATCCCTCGCAGGAGCCTTCCTTGCCGTAACCAATCGGGCCAGTCGGCGCCAGGCGGACATGGCCGATTTCCCCGGCATCGCCAGTCGTCCCTTCATACAACCGGCCATCAAGGATCAAACCAGCGCCCAGGCCAGTGCCATGCGTCAGGAAAACCATGGACTGCGTGCCTTGTCCAGCGCCAAACTGCCATTCGGCCAAGGCGCCGGCATTAGCATCATTCATTAAATATCCCTGGCCGCCAAAATGCTCAACGAGCCAAGCGACGATCGGAACGCGATCCCACCCGGGCAGGTTCGGCGGCGACAAAATCAGCCCAGCTGCCGAATCAAGCGGCCCGCCGCACGCAATTCCAAAGCGCGGCGCTGGGCCGGGCGCCAAAGACGCTGTCGCCTCACGTACTGCTTCCAAGGTCGACGACACTGAACCGGTCGGAAAAGCGATGGTCGACTCTATGCAGCCGCTGTCGTCAGCCCGCGAAACAGAACACGTTGTGCCGCCAAGGTTGACACCAATGATCACGCTGCCCACCCTACCCTATCTGCGCTGTCGAGAAGGCTGCCGTGCCTGCTCACGGCAGAGCCTTTGGATTCTGGCATAGTTTTCCATAGGCATCCATGACCAGCTGGCCAAGGACGCTTCCCGGCGCCACGCCGGACACTTCGAATAGAGCCTGTTCCGGACCTTTTTCCTTAATCGCGGCCTGGAGCTTCTCGGCGCTGGGATCGCCAGCCGGCGCAAACAGCAATGCCGCCGCCATGCCCCAAGCCAGATGCACGGGCTTCTCGCCGCATTGGCAGACCAGGTTGGCAGCGCCGGTCAGACGGTCTTCGGCCGCCAGCTTGCGCACGGGGTCACGTCCAAGGCGGAAAATCGTGTCGCCCAGCATCCGGTTGGCGAAGCGCCCCAGCAGGTCATCGACGTGCGCGTTAAGCCAAGCCGGGTCAGCGTTGAATGCCGCGCTGATGCCCTTGACGCTTTCTTGCAGGCCAGCCAGCATAAAGCCGCGCACCGCCAAATCAGCCACTGCTTCATAGCCCAACTCATATCCATGCAGATAACCCACGTAGGCCATCAGGGCATGGCCGCAATTGTGAATGTAGAGCTTGCGAGCCGTGAACACGCCGAAGTCGTCATACGCCGTCATCGCGCTGATCGTTGGAATCGGCCCGACAAAGCCCGTGCGGTCAACCGGCAGCTCCTTGTACGGCTCGACTCGAACCAGACTGACGTCCCGAGCCCGCATCTCCGGCGTCGGCACTGGCACCATCCGACCAATGACCGTATCGACGAAGCCGGTCTTTTCCTGGACGTAACTCAGGGCTTCCGGTGGCGTCACTGCTGTCACCAGGTCACGCACATGCGCAGCCGCGCCATGCAAATTCTCGCAAATGATGAAATTGATCGGCGCGGCGCCGGCTGCTGCCCGCCGAGCCAGGCCGACAGCCAGATTCGGGACAATGAACTTGAGGGCATTGGCGCCCACGGCGGTGGCGCCGATCTCCGCCTCTGCAACCGCGGTCGCCACGGCGCCGACATCGCTGCTGCTGACCGCCCGCACCGGCCCAATCTCAAAGCTCTCGACGCCGGCGTTGCTGACTGCCTCCAAGCGATATTTCAGGTCGCGGTTCAAAGCGGCCATCAGTTCTTCATCGACGTCGACAAATACGACCTCGTATCCTGATTCGCAAAACAACTGGCCAATAAAACCACGGCCAATATTGCCGCCCCCGAAAATCACCGCACGCTTTGTCATCGTACCCAAGCCTTGTCGTCTGTTTGTTAAAATTTTATTGAATGTGTATTGTCTCAAAACCCGGAAAAGTCATGCCTAGCGCTGCCTCAGTCCCACGGTCATGGGGCTTTCTTCAATTCAATCAACAATGTCGTCGTTTTTTTGACTTCCATGCGCTTGACTGTGCGCATATCAAAGGCGCGGTCGTCCTGCTTGATAGTCAGAGCGAGGCCTTCTGGAATGCTATCTGCCGACCAGCTCAAAACAATGGCCTGGTTTCCTTCCGGCTGGCATTGCAGCTTCCACTCTTGCGGCAGGTCAAGGCCACGGATGTCCTTGTACAGCAAAGGCAGCTTTGGGTTGGGGCTCGTAAAGCCGACATAGCCGGTCTGCATGCCCGGAGGCGGCGCGAAAATGTCAATCTTGCGGTCATAGGCGCTGGTAGCGCCATCCTGGCACCCAAGAAAAACCTCGCCGATGTGCGCCCTCTGCAGCTGTAATTTAAGCTCAAAGCCCTGTCCGGAGACGACAGCGGCCAAACCGAATATGCCAGCCAAAAACAGATAATGAAAACTTGAACGGATCATAACTGCCTCCAAATGTTAACAACGACCGCCAAAGGCGCTCGGAACCCGACCGGTGGCCTAACGCCGAAAGACCGGATAGATATGCGTAGCGCATCTATCCGGAATACGCTACAAAAAATAATGCCAGGGACAATAAAATCAACTACCCACGCCGTAAAAGCCGGGAACCGATGCAATCGGTCAACCGATTGACACTCGGAGTTCCGGAAAGTTGCGGCGTTAGGCGCCCAGGATAAGACACTTTAGTGGACAGTAGACAATGGACGCCAGTGGACTTTAATGGACGTTAGTAGACGATGGACTGCGGACAGAAGTGGACATGGTGGAGAGTGGACGTGGACAGAAGTAGACATAGTGGACGGCGGCTGCGGTATCGTATGTAGTTCAAGCTTAGGCTTGCTGTATGTTTCGCACTTTTAGCGTTTCTGTCGCTGTGCGTCTATGAACGCGGTGGACATGGCGGACAGCGTAGCCCAAGCTCACTCTCGCCCCTCGCCCCTCGCCCCTCGTATCAATGGCTGACCGCTTACGAACCGACACGGACTGTCGCCGGCCTGGCAACGCCTATTTCTTCGCAGCTGCCGCCATTTTAGCCGCGGCCTGTTCCGGTGTCATAACGCCGGCAAACATATTTTGCGTCGTATTTTTGTGCTCCACGGCCAGGCGCGGCGTCAGATATTGGTCATAATACGGTTGCAGGGACGAAGCCGCTTTCAGCATGGCGTAGGCTTGCCGCGTCGGCCCGGGGAGTTTCGCCTCCTGTTCCGGGGTTGTAACCAGCGCTGGAATGCGTCCGCCCTCGCACCATTCTGTCACCACCTGGTCATCGGTGAGGTAGCGCAGCAATTCGATTGCCAGTTCCGGATGCTTGCAGGATGATGTAACCGCAAAGCCGCAGTTGATGCCGCCAAGCACAGCGCTGGCATCGCCTTTGCCGCCAGCAACGACCGGAAACGGCACCGCTTGCATACGCTCCAAAAATGCCGGCTGTTCGTCTTTCACGCGGGCGACCACCCAGCTGCCCATCAGGAGCATGGCGGCCTTGCCGGAAACGAAACGCGTCCTGGCCGGGCCGTCATCCAAGCCATTGAAGCCGACCGGGAAAGCCTCGGCCTCAATCAAGCCGCGCAGCAATTCCCCGGCCCGCACAAAGGCCGGGTCCGCAAAACTGGCGTTGTTGCGGCCATGCGCGGCATCCAGGAAAAGCTCGGTACCGCCGCAACGGTTCGCCAGGTAGCAGAAATAAAAAGCCCCGGGCCACTGTTTCATATTTCCCAGTGCGCATGGGTCCAGGCCAGCAGCGCGGAAAACCTTGCACAGATGCAGCAAGTCATCGTAAGTCTTAGGAAAGTCAACCCCATGCTGCGCAAACAAGTCGGCATTGCACCACAACATCACGGCTGACAAATCCAGCGGAACCGCGTAAAGGCGGCCCTCAAACCGGCAAAGGTCTAAAGCCTGGTCAATAAAACGGCTTCCCCAGCCGTCTTTATCGAAAACGGAGCTCAAGTCAATAACTTTTCCGGCCCGCGCATATTCCCCTAGCGGCCCGCCCCCCCAGGTAAACATCACATCCGGCGGCGAGCCACTGGCAATCTCAACCGCCAGCTTCGTCTTATAAGCGTCGTTTTCAAACTCCTGGATTTCCACCCGGCAGCCCGGATTGGCAGCTTCAAAGCGACTGACCGCACGCGACAAAATCTCCCGCGGCCCGCTGTAATTCAAGATATGCCAGAAACGCAATGTCACCGCGCCTTCGCCATCCCCCGATTTGGCCGCCTGCTCACGCTTGCCACAACCGGTCAACGCTAATACTGCCGCCAGAACCACCGCCATTCGACACGTGCCATTCATAGTCATTCCTCAATAGTTGGGTAGTAAACGCTAAAACTGCGACCAGGACAAAATTTCATCTTTTAATAATAATATTACCGCCGTTTGCAGATTTTTCCCCTTTGACAGAGTAAATTAACCTTATTTTACATATTCTGCCCAATTCACCCTATATTCATATCCTTACAAATTCATTGCTTAAGCACCATGGCGCGAATCCTCCTTTGCACAATGTTGATTTCGACTCTGGCCGTCAGCCTTATCTCAGCCGCACCGGCAGCTTGGCAGGAATCCACGGCGCCGGTGCGTTTGCGCATTGAACGGCCCAGCCGACCTCATTCGCAGCTTCTCGTCCCAGTGCCTACGGAATGGTCGGCGGCCTACAAAGGCGTGCTGGCGTTCACTGACCAGGGCGCTCCCCTGCCAGCTTCGCCCATCCTGGCCGGCGGAAACCTAGTTGCCGTCGCAGTCAATGCCCAAGGCCAATTCACTGTCCGGCCACCTGCAGCGACCAACCAAAATGACATTGCGCCGCCCAAGCCCGAAATTTCCATTTACTTATTTCCGACGCCGCCAGCCCAGCCCCGGCCCTACGACGGCAAGACCGTGGTGACGGTCGACCGCCAAAACCGCACCCTCACCACCAGGGCCTTTACCGCAACGGAAATGCTGCGTCTGTTTTCGTCGTCAGGACGCCGCCGCGGCCGACAGCTTACCGGCCTGGTCGAAAGCTTCGGCCAATTGCCGGAACGGGACAACTGGAAGCATTTTCCCGAAAGCCACAACGCCGCTGCCATGCTTCACTGGGAAGCATCCTGGCTGGCGACCGCCAGCACTGAAGTCGCGTTCGGCGCTGATCAGACCCACACGGCGTGGACTATCTTGGTTGATGGACGCGTCGCAGCCTCGTGGCAGGACGGCGAGCCGCGAGCCGGCGGCGGCGCCTTCGGCCCCAAACTGCTTCTGGAGCCAGGGCTCCACACTATCCAAATGCTCGTTGTGCAAAAACCGGATGAGTCCCTCCCCAACTGCCTCATCCGCACCGCCACTGGAAAACCTGCTGGAGACGCATTGAGCGGGCTGCTGCCGGCCTTCCGCCCGGAATGGCTCGGCGCCGAAAGCAACGGCAAAGCCGAAAGTAACCTGCATACCATCATCACCCCGGACACGACGTACCGCTTCCGGGCGACCGATAACGCTATCAGCGCCTTCACTGTGGCTCTTGACGCTGACGGCGCCACCCGATCCTATCGCGACCTTAGCGGTCGAGAATTGACCGTGACTGCCGATGGCTTGCTGCTCTGCCCAGCCGGCCAGACGCCGACAGCCGTCATCAGCAAAGGAACGACCCGACTGACTTTCCCGGGCCGACGGCACTGGCAGGCCGGAACCCTGGTCAACGGCCGAATCCGCCTGGACGACCTGCCAACCGTCCTCCCGCACGCCGAGCCGCTGTCTTTCAACCTACGCCTGGAGTGGCAGGAGATGCTGCCGGAAGCCGTCATGCAGGCCTTGCAAGTCACCGTTGTCCAGACGGACGGGAAAGGCGCCGGGCTTGCGACCAGCACGGCAGCCGTCACTAACAATGGCGCCATTTCCGGCTTGTCCATGCCCCTTGATGATGCTTGCCGACAGGTGACCGTCACCTGCGGCCTGCCAGACTACCTCGCCCTGGCGCCACTGACCCTGACCGTGCTGCGGCCGGGCGATTCTCTGGCGGGTCTGAACGCCATCGGCGTCAACGTGTTCCTGCATGGCAACCGGGCTATTTTCGTCTGCAACCCGCTTCCCCAATCGCCTCTCGCCAGCGATAAGCCGGCGATATCAAGCGCCAATCCTTCGCTCCGCATCGCCTTGCTTGACGACTTCATGGCCACAGCCACCGCGCCCGGGGCAGAGCTGCTGCCGGAAACCGTGATGGAGACGGCCTTGCAGCAGGAAACCCCGGCGCTGCAAATCACCCGCGTCCTAGCCGTCAACCCACCTGGGGCCACTTCTCGCCTGGCGCCCTGGGAAGCCTTGGCCGCCGCCCACGACCTGCGCCCGGAGATGATGATCCTGGCCATCGGCGCCCTGCCCCTGGCAGATGGCATGGACCCGCGGGAATGGTCAAGCCACCTTCTTTTCGCCGCCCAAAGCAGCCTGGCCGCAGATATCGTTCCGGTTCTGGTCGCCCTGCCCGCGCTGCCGGCTATCGACCCGGCGAGCAGCCGCTTAGCCGCCCTCTACACTAAAGAAATCGGCCTTGCACTCGGCCTGCCGGTACTGGACCTCCATTCCCGCCGCCTGGCTGACGCCGACAGCTTGACTTCATGGTTCCAACCCGGCGCACCTGCGCCGGCAACTCCTAATGACCAGGCCAGACATTGGCTGGCCGCTACCGCCGCCAAGGCCTTCCAGCAAAGTATCCGCCCTGACCAGGTGAATCCGTAAAACCACTACCGGTGACTGCTGCCATGCCGAAAAAAATCTGCGATCTCACTACCCACATCAGCCCTAACCCGCTATCGCCACGCGGATTCCCCCAGGCTACCCTGAATCTCTGCCGCTGGCAGAAGTGGGCTATTGCCATCTTCCTCGTGATCACCGTAGTCTGGGCGCTGTTCGACTATCGCTCCGAGCTGTTCGTCCTCAACGCAGCCCTCACCATCTTCTATCTGCTCACCACCCTGTACCGGATGCTCATCATCGACCTCTCCCTGCGCAAACCGCGCGAAATGGTCATCACGCCGGAAGAAATGGCCGAACCACCTAACGGCAAGGAATGGCCGCGCTACATGATCATCTTGCCGATGTATCACGAAGCCGCTGTCTTGCCGCAATTGGTCGAGGGACTAAAGAAACTCGATTATCCCAAAGACCGCCTCGAAATCCGCCTTCTGATTGAAGAGGATGACGATGAAACCATGCCGGTTGCCCGCGAACTCAACTTGGAGCCGCCGTTTGTCATCGTACCCATTCCCAAATCCTATCCACGCACCAAGCCCAAGGCCTGCAACGTCGGCATTGAATACGGCGAGGCCGATCTCCTCGTCATTTACGACGCTGAAGACCAGCCCGAACCCGACCAGCTCAAAAAAGCCGCAGTCGCCTTTTCCAAATCAGCCAGCAATGTCGCCTGCATCCAGGCCAAGCTGGGATACTACAATTCCGACTGGAACCTGCTCACCAAATGCTTCACCGCCGAATACGCCACCTGGTTCGGACTCTGCCTGCCCGGGGTTGACAGCCTGCAAGCGCCCATCCCTCTCGGAGGAACCTCGAACCATTTCCGGCTTGACATCCTCCGGCAGGCCGGCGGGTGGGATGAGTATAATGTCACCGAGGACTGCGACCTCGGCCTGCGTCTGTTCGAGAATGGCT
>JAAZKI010000423.1 GCA_012799905.1 Lentisphaerota bacterium
CGTGCGCTGGTCGCCCAGCCTGGCCATGGCCATGCTGGACGCCATTCCCTACCTGCTTGACTACCCCTACGACTGCACTGAACAGACCCTGAACCGATTCCTGCCAGCCGTCCTGACCCGCGACACCCTGCGACGACTGGGCCTGAACCTGTCTGACCTCCAGAAACAGCGAGCTAACCTCAACGCCCAGGAGCTGGGCGACCCGGACACCCGCCGCCAGCAATGGAAGCGCAGTGACCGCGACCCGGTCTTTGACGAAGACGAAATGGACAAGATAATTACCACCTGCGTGCGCGACCTGTGCGCCATGCAATGCTCCGACGGCGGCTGGGGATGGTTCAGCGGCTGGGGCGAACGCTCCTGGCCTCATACGACCGCGCAGGTGGTGCATGGCTTTCTGCTCGCCAAAGCCACCGACGTTGACATCCCCACTGACGCCCTCCAGCGCGGCATCGCCTGGCTGCAAAACTACCAGGCCGAAGAACTGCGCTGCCTCCAGCTGCCAAAAGACCACCGCGACCACAAAACCCGCGCTGACAATATCGACGCCTTCGTCTTCCGCGTGCTGGCGGAAACGTCCAAGCCCGGCAAAAGCCAGTCGGCAATGGCTGACCTGCTCTTCCGCGACAAATCGCATCTCTCGCAGTATGGCCTGGCGCTCTTCGGCCTCGGAATGAGCGCTGATCCAGCCGAGCGCCGCACCGCTGAAATTCTCCGCAACCTGAAGCAATTCCTGGTGCTTGACGACGAAAATCAGACCGCCTGGCTGAATCTCGGCAACAGCAGCTTCTGGTGGTTCTGGTATGGCGACGAAATCGAAACCCACGCCGCCTTCCTGCGCCTGCTGGTCACCCTGGAGCCGGACAACGACCTGGCTCCGCGCCTGGTGAAATACCTGCTCAACAACCGCAAGCACGCCACCTACTGGCGCTCAACCCGCGATACCGCCGCCTGCCTCGAAGCCTTCGCTGACTTCATCGCTAAAACCGGCGAGCAGACCCCCGACCTGACTGTCGACATCTCCCTGGACGGCAAGCCGTTGACGACTTCGCGCATCACCCGGGACAACCTCTTCACCGCCAATCTCACCCTGGACCTGACTGGCGACGATTTGGCGACCGGCGAACACACCCTGCTCATCCGCAAGACCGGCGACGGGCCGCTCTATTTCAACACTTACCTGTCCTATTTCACGACTGAGGACATGATCAAGAAAACCGGCCTGGAACTCAAAATCGACCGTCAGGTCTACCAGCTCTTCCGCGATGACAGCACTGCCCAGACGCCGTCCGCCTTAGGTCAAGTTGTGTCGAAGCGCGTCGAAAAGTATAGCCGCGTGCCCGTGGCTTCTGACGCTCCCGTGCAGAGCGGCGCCCTGCTTGAAATCGAGTTGACCGTCGAAAGCAAAAACGACTACGAGTACATCCTGCTGGAGGACTTCAAGCCGGCTGGCTGCGAACCGGTTGACTTGCGCAGCGGCTACAACGGCAACGCCTTTGGCGCCTACGTCGAATTCCGCGACGACCGCACTGCCTTCCTGCTCCAGGCGCTCCCCCGCGGCCGCCGCAGCGCCACTTACCGCGTCCGCGCCGAGATTCCTGGCCGCTTCAGCGCCCTGCCCACCATCATCACCGGCATGTACGCCCCAGAACTGCGCGCCAATGCCGATGAAATCAAAATCGTCATCCTGGATGAAAAGCAAGTCCCGAAGTAAGCATAATCGCCCCAGCTGATACTGAAAACTGCGGAACCAAGCGTCAGCAGCTGCCTGAAACTCATGGAAATGTGGACGCGGTGGACGCAGCGGACGGTGGACAAACTTCCACCAGCCCACTGTCCACTAAAGTCCACTGACGTCCACGTCCACTATCCATTGACGTACACAGACGTCCACCGTCCATCGTCTACTAACGTCCACTAAAGTCCACTGGCGTCCATTGTCCACTGTCCACTCAAGCGCTTTACCCTGGGCGCCTTGCTCCGCTGCTTGCCGGGGACTCCGAGCATCAATCAGTGACCGATTACTTCTCGGGCATACTCCTATTCTTTGACCTTGCGGATTTGCGTGAACATGCCGTCAGGGTCAATGTCATCGTCTTCCGGCACGTCCACCCAATCCAGGACGGTTCCTCCGCTGCGCGGATAATATGGGCTGACCAGGAAATTATTATCGCCTTCGCGCGTCACCCGGTAATCTCGCACTCGGAACGTCGTTTTCTCATGCAAGTCATACATCACGTCATCCAGACTGGGCATGGGAGCAAAGATAAACAGCTCTTCCAGCACCTTCTGCCGGTCTGAATCAGGGATGATGTATTCCTCCACGATGACGCCATTGGCCATCTGCAACGGTCGCCGCGGATAAGGCAACTCGTCCTCCGGACCAGTCAAAGACCGCAATATCCGCTTCTCCTCGCCGCCTAACTCAGCCGCTCCAGACCCAAAATCGCCATCGCCTAACGGCAATCCCGATGGTGACGACGACGCATCGTTCTGTGACATACGCTTCCAACGCCTGGACTTCTTCATAAGCCTGCCTCCTTGCCTTGAATTGCATTTTATGATGACAACACCATCCCGAATGGACGATGTTCCTGCTCGTCAAGCATACTATTATCCCGACATTGCTAATTGCAAAATGCAAATTCGAAGTTGCATTTACTTTCATATCAATTACTTATAACGCACGCCAACGACTGCTGACGGGCGGTAATGGGTCAGTCTTCTGTAGCGCCTCTACAAAGCGCCAGTTTTGGGGTATGCCTCCCCCAGGCTAAAGCCTGGGGTTAAGCATAGTTAAGCGCCTACGGCGCAAATGGATGTGGACGGCGTGGACATGGTGGACGGTGTGGACATGGCGGCCAGTGTAGTCCAAACTCACTCTCGCCCCTCGCCCCTAA
>JAAZKI010000464.1 GCA_012799905.1 Lentisphaerota bacterium
GACGGCAGAGCAGATAGCCTGCCGCCGTCGAGCCTGCAACATTAAGCCAAGAGCATCCATGAACGACGTTTCCGTTTACAGCTTAAGTCCGCAGGGCTGGCTGCTTGCGATCGTCTGCGCCCTGGTGGTCGGCATGTCGAAATGCGGCATGACCGGCCTGGGCACGTTGGCGGTGCCGCTCTTGGCGTCGGTGCTGCCGGCGCGCATGTCCACCGGTGCGCTGCTGCCCATGCTGATTATGGGCGACGCCATGGGCGTGACCCATTTCAACCGCCACGCGAACTGGAAAATTCTGATTCGGCTCATGCCGCCAGCGCTGATAGGCATCTTTCTGGGCTACTGGCTGCTCACTCAGCCCTGGCTGAATGACACGATTATCCGCAAAAGCATCGGCGTCATTGTCATCGTCCTGCTCATTCTCAATCACTGCCGGGATCGCATCCGGCTTGACATCGGCGACGGACAGCGTATCAACGCCGTCGGTCTGACCGTAGCTATCTTATTCGGCATCACGGCCGGGGTCACGACCATGATCGCGAACGCGGCCGGGCCGATCATGCTCATTTACCTGCTCGCCATGAACCTGCCTAAGGACGAGTTCATCGGCACCAGCGCCTGGTATTTCCTGGTACTGAACTGGTGCAAGGTTCCCCTGATGGTGCATCTAGGCATGATCAACCGGGACAGCATAATGTTCAACTTGCAGCTCTTCCCGGCTGTGCTCGTCGGCGCACTGCTCGGCATTGCCCTGGCGCAGAAAATGTCTAATAAAAGCTATACAATTTGGATTCAAGCATTAACCTTCGTTGCAGCCTTAAAGCTGCTGTTCTAACCCAAGTGCAAAGGAGTGAAAAAGATGGACAAAGTTCGTCTCGGCATCATCGGCGTCGGCGGCATGGGTACTGGTCATGCCAAGCAGGTCATGGACGGTCAAGTCCCGCGTTGCGAACTGGTCGCTGTCTGCGACATTGACCCGGAGCGCATGAAGGCTTTTCCGAAGCAGAAGCAGTTTTCCAAGAGCGCTGATCTGATCCGCTCCGGCGAGGTCGACGCCGTGCTGATCGCCACCCCGCATTACGACCACACCACGATTGGCATTGACGCCCTCAACTGCGGCTTGCACACCCTGGTGGAAAAGCCGATTTCAGTCACTGTGGCTGATGCCAAGCGCCTGATCGCCGCCTACAAAAAAGCTCAGAAGAAGAATCCCGACATCCGTTTCTGCGCCATGTTCAACCAGCGCACCGACCCGTACTACATCAAGATGCACGACTTGATTAACAAGGGCGAGTTGGGCGAAATCCGCCGTTCCAACTGGATCATCACCAACTGGTTCCGGACTGAGGCCTACTACCGCTCCGGCGGCTGGCGGGCGACTTGGGCTGGCGAAGGCGGCGGCGTCCTGGTCAACCAGTGCCCGCACAACATCGACCTGTACCAGTGGCTGTGCGGCATGCCGTGCGCTATCACCGCCATCGGCGGCCTGGGCAAATACCACGACATCGAAGTCGAAGACGATTGCAGCGCCCTGTTTGAATACCCCAACGGCGCAACCGGTGCATTCTTCACCTCAACCGGCGAAGCCCCCGGCACCAATCGTCTGGAAATCTGCGGTGACAAGGGCAAATTGGTCCTCGAAATCAGCCGCGGCGGCCGCAAGCTCGAATTCGTCCGCAACGAAGTCCCGGCTAACATCTACCTGAAGGAATCCACCAGCGGTTTTGGCGCACCTCCCGTCTGGAATGTCGATATCCCAATCTCCGGCGGCGCTGGAGAACAGCATCTCGGCATCAAGAAGAACTTCGTCGCCGCCATTCTTGACGGCGCGAAGCTGATTGCGCCGGCAGAAGAAGGCATCCGCGCCGTTGAAATCGCCAATGCGATGCAGTATTCGATGCAGATTGGCAAGCGCATAGAATTGCCTATGGACGACAAGGCATATCAAGCGCATCTGGAGAAACTGATCGCCAACTCGACTTACAAAAAGAAAACCGACAAGAAAGTCAACCTCGACCTGAGCAAATCGGTCGTCTGACAGACTGACCTACAGGCGCTGCTCCCGACAAGATGCCGGGAGCAGCGGCTAACCCTAGGTCGCAAATGGATGTGGACGGCGTGGACATGGTGGACATAGTGGACGGCGGCTACCGTATCTAGTACAGCCTTTAGGCTGCCGTAATTTTCGCGCTTTTAGCGTTTCCCTGCAGAACACACCCTAAAAAATCTACGTCATCCGCGTCATCTGCGGATAAAACAACAGTTTCTCGCCCCCCATGCCCACCATATCACCCCTATGCTCCACAAACCTCTTATTGGCCTAACTTGCAGTATAGTGGAAGACCGCTGCCAGCTGCCCACCGCGTACGCTGACGCGATTGCCGCCGCCGGCGGTCTTCCCGTCGTCATTCCGCCTCTCACCGACCTGTCGGAAGTCACAGCCTGCCGCCAACGCTTTGACGGCTTTATCATCATCGGCGGCAACGACATTGCCGCCTCCCGCTATGGTCTCGACCACCACCCGGAGATGACCAGCCTGCCGCCTCGCCGCGAAAACTGGGAGTTCGCGCTGGTCAGCGAACTGCTCGGCCATTCCCGCCAACCATTGCTCGGCATCTGCCTCGGCTGCCAAATCATCAATGTCGCGGCAGGGGGCTCGCTTTATCGCCACCTTCCCGAAGACCTGCCTAATGCTGGCGAACACCGCCGCCTGCATCCTCCGGCCGAAAATATCCACCCAGTCCGCATAGCTGCCGACTCCCCGCTTGCCGCGATTCTCGGCGTCACCGAGCTGAGTTGCAATTCCTCGCACCACCAGGCCGTCAACGCCGTCGCTCCTGGGTTCCGTGCCCTGGCTTGGGCGGAAGACGGCGTTATTGAGGCCATCGGACTGACAGAGCCAGACGGCCGTTTTCTGCTCGGATTGCAATGGCATCCTGAGCGCATCCATCAACAATCGCCGCACGACCGGGTCTTTTCCGCCCTGGTCGAAAATTGCTGAGCGAGTGACTTTCCATCATGCCCCTGCCTGCCAACACCTCCCTGCTCAAACCCTTGACCGGCATCCGCCGGAGCCTGCTGCGGCGCGCGATCGGGAAAAATTGCGCCAATGCCCTGGGAGCGGCGGCCGGGCTCTTCGTTCTGCTGGAATTATGGCAGCTTGGCTTCAAGGTGACTGAAAGCGCGGCAGCTCTCACAGCCATCGTCGGCCTGCTGCTCATCGCCATCATATTCCTGTTCCGCCATGTTCGCCTGCTGCTGCGCCAGCCCAGCCCGACCCAATTGGCGCTGGTCATTGAAAACGCACGGCCTGAACTGCTGGATGCATTTGTCTGCGCTGTCGAACTGGAGCAAAAACGCGCCTCCGGCACTCCCTTGCGACATATGGAAGAGAGCCTCCTGGCTGATATGCAAGGGCAGTATGCGGACGATGAAGCTTTTTTCGCCGCCATTTTCCGGTCGCATCTGTCTTGGCGACGGCCATTGCTGCATACCGCGGCAGCGATTATCCTAGCGGTCATCGCTGTCCGCAGCGACGCCTTGGCCAAAGCGACGTATGGCCTGCGCGACCTGCTGGCAGGCAAAGACACTGGCATCACCGTCGAACTGCCAGCCACGGAAATGCCGGCTGGCAGTGACGCGCGCATCCTGGCAACCGTCCATCGTTGGGAAAAACAGGCGGAAATCATCTACACCGACGGCAGCGACGCGGTGCGGCTGCCCATGCCAGCCACCCAGGACGGGCGCTTTGCCTTCACTTTCTATTCGTTGACAGACAGCGTCCGCTTCCGCATCGTCACCCCAGCGCTCACGTCGCGCTGGCATGAGCTGCCGGTCTTTACGCCGCCAGCCATCGACGCGGTTACGATGACGGTCACGCCCCAGGCCTACACCGGCCGGCCAATACAAGTCGTCGAGGCTTTCACTGACCTCGGGTTGATTGCCGGTGAGACTCTCACTGTGGCCATTAAAGCGCCTTTGGCAACCGAAGCCTGGCTGCTGTCTGATGACGATGACGCCCAGGCTTTCCAGCCAGCTGACAACGGTCGCCTGGAGCTGACGTCCAAGCCAAAACAGACAGGCCAGTGCCGGGTGCGGCTGCAAGACGCTGCTGGCCACCGCGTTGACTGCCAGCCATTCACCATCACAGTCAGCCCTGATTTGCCGCCTATCATTGAACTGCGTGCGCCAGAGCAGGACACCCAGCTCAAGCCCGGTGACGCAGTGCGGCTCTCCCTCTTTGCCGGCGATGACTTCGGCATCAGCGCAGTGACCCTGCAATACTCTATCAACGGCGGCCAACGCCAAACCGTCAAGCTCTGGAAAAACGACGGCGTGAACCGCCAGCTGGAAGTGGAATACAGCGAAATCTGGGACATCCCCGGACTCAAGCTGGAAGAAGGCGACTTGATCAGCGCCCAAGTGATTGCGGCTGACAACCGCGAACCTGAACCGCAACGCGCCCGCAGCGAACTGTTCTTCATCGTCATCCGGCCAGAACAAGAGATAGACGAGACTGACGGGGCGTCCGGACCGCAGAAAAAAATGGACATTTCTGATCTGCTGGCAGAATCGAAGCGTCTTCTGCGCCTGACCTGGGATGTTCTGACGCTGGCAGATGCGCCCCGGGCGCGGGCGGCTGGCGACCTGGTGCGCGGCGTCCGCGAATTGGAATTGGAAGTCCGCCGGCGCTTTAACACCATCCAGGAAGAATCCCAGGGCATGGTCGCGGAACCGCTGCCAACCTTGTTCTCGACATGCAGCCATGAACTGAACCAGGCCGTCGCCCTGCTTGAACGCGATTTGACCGAAGAAAGCATCAGTCCGCAGGAACGGGCTCTCGCCGCTCTCGTCAAAATCGAAACCGAACTGCTCCGGAATGCGATGAAAAGCAAAAAATCGCAGGAAGGCGGCGAGGATTCTGAGGGAGAGCAACAAGAGCAGCAACAGCAGAGCGATCCCTCCAGCCAGGCAGAGCAAGCGAGGCAGCGCCTGGAAAAAATGCGCGAGATGCTGGAAAATCTGCGGCGGCTGACGCAACGTCAGGAAAGCGTGAATGAAAATGTCAACCAGCCAGGTGCGATTCTGTCGGCTCTGGCTGCCAAGCAGGACGACATCGGCGCGGATGCCGCTGACATCCGCGACGAGCTGACAGCCGTACCTGAGGCAGGCAGCGCTGCTGCCAGCGTCCGCAATGCCGAGCAGGAAATGTCACGGGCGGCGGCGGCTATGCAAGCTGAGGACGCTCGCACCGGCGGCATTCATGGCGCCCGCGCCAGGCTGCAGCTCCTGGCAGCACTTCGCCAACTGGAAGACGCTATCCGCAAAGCCTCGGCTAATGCCATCGCGCAACTGGCAGAACAGGCGGCGCAATTGTCTGAGGCGCAAAAGCAGGCAGCGAATCAATCGGAGCAGGCGGCGCAAGGCGCTCAAGTTGACCACAACGCCGCCCGCGAGCAACAGCAAAAACTCAGCCAAATGACGGAAAAACTCCAAGAGCGCCTGCGCCAGACTGCGGATGGCATCCAAAAGGATTTTCCTGACGCGGCTCAGGCGCTCCGGGAAGCCGGCCGTCAGGCTCAGGCGCGCGGCTTGCCTGAAAGCCAACAACGCGCCCAAAACGCCCTGCTCTACAAGCGGTTTAACCGCGCTGCCAAAGAACAAACCGACGCCGCTAATTATCTGCAAGCCCTGGCCCATGATTTGCATGAAGCCGGCGGCAAGCTGCCCCCAATGAGCGAAGAAGAGCTGCGCGACGCACTGCAACGGTTGCAAGAGCTGGCCAGCCAGACTGACGCGGCTGCACGTGATCAGAACCAGGAACGCGCCCGCCAACGGCTTGACCAAATCCGCCCCGAGGCCGCCCAGACCTTGCAGCCTTTCGCCGAAGCATTCAAGGACCAGCGCCTCCAGCAAATCACGGACGATATGTCCATGCCATCCGGCGAGGAAAGCCCCAGCGAGGCGGCTGACCTGATGTTCCAGCAATTCCGGGCTGCTGCTGCCGTGCTCGAACAATTGCTCGGCAAAATGACGGTGGAGCGCAAAGTCAAGCTTCACCGCGACATAGTGACCCCACCGGAAAAATACCAGCGCCAAGTCGAAGAATACTTCAAGGGACTGGGGCAGGATTAGGGATGAGCTTATTTATCCGCAGATGACGCAGATGACGCAGATTGCGTAGGGTGGACTATCCGTCCACAGCCTAAGCCTTGGAGAGGCGCAACCAGGAGTAACCCCAGGTGAAGCGAAGCGGAACCTGGGGGTGGAGTCACCACAGCCTGAGCCTCTGCTCCTCGCACCTCGCCCCTCCGTCCAGTGTCGGCACTTTAGTGCCGGACGTACCGCTCCTCGCCCCTCCGTCCAGTGTCGGCACTTTAGTGCCGGACGCACCGCTCCCCGCCCAGAAAAGTCCCTCGTATCAATCGGTGACCGATTCTTTCGCCCCCTCCCCGAAGAACCAAATAAAAACTGGCAATCTCAAAAACGCATGATAGATTACCTCAAAAACACGCAACGAATTACCTCAAAAACACGCAACGAATTACCTCAAAAACACGCAATCAGCCTCGGGGCGGGCGTATTTTTCATCCGTTAATCATTTTACTGCGAGCATCTAAGATGAACTACCTTCCGCGCACCATCGATCATGTTTTGCAGGAGCATTTAGCTGCTTTTGGCGCTGTTTTGCTTGAGGGGCCGAAATGGTGTGGCAAGACGACCTCGGCTGAGCAGATAGCCAAAAGTGTCATTAAACTGCAAGACCCTGACATGCGCGAAGAGTATTTGACCACCGCCGCCATCAAGCCCTCCTTGCTTTTATCTGGAGCTGTCCCAAAATTGATTGACGAATGGCAGGACGCTCCTGTGCTATGGGATGCGGTAAGAACCATGGTCGACCAACGCGGCAAGCCAGGGCAATTCATCCTGACAGGATCAAATGCCATTGATAAATCAAAGATAGTTCATTCCGGCACTGGGCGCATTTCACGCATACAGATGCTTCCTATGAGTTTATGGGAATCATCCGAATCAAACGGCAAAATTTCATTGCAAGCATTATTTGATGATGAAAACGCCGATATCGACGGAATTACATCTGCACTTACGATCGAGGATTTGATTTTTGCCGCATGCCGAGGCGGTTGGCCAGCTACCTTGCAACTGAAGAGCCGTGCTTCCCAACTCCTGGTTGCCCGAAATTATATAGATACCATTTGCACGGAGGACGTCACTCGCATCGACGGCGTTCAACGCAACGCGAAAATAACCGGAAGAATCCTCTGGTCATACGCGAGGAATATTTCAACACTCGCCAAAAAGACTTTAATGCTGGCGGACATTACTGAATCCGAAGACATCTCCCTGTCGCAAAACACATTTGACGATTATCTTTCTGCGCTGGAAAAGCTTTTTGTCATTCAAGATATGGATGGCTGGTGTCCGGCGATACGCAGCAAAACCGTAATCAGGAGTTCGCCGAAGAGATGTTTTGTTGATCCATCCATTGCCGTCGCCGCCCTGCGTCTTTCCCCAGACATTCTGAAGGAACAGTTAAATACCTTTGGCTTCATTTTCGAGCAAATGTGCATCCGCGATTTAAGAGCCTATTCCCAGCAAAAAAATGGCATTTTATCCTATTATCGCGACCGCTATGGCTTGGAAGCAGATGGAGTTCTCCATCTTGATGACGGCAAGTATGCTTTACTGGAATTTAAATTGGGCAATAAAGAAATCGAAGACGGCGCCAAGCACTTAACAGAACTTGTGGCGCTGATCAAGCAAAAAAATGCAACCGAGCCACAAGTGCCTTTGCGGGAGCCGGACCTCCTGCTTGTCATCACCGGAGGAAAAATGGCATATACCCGTCCAGATGGAGTTAAAGTAATTCCCCTTGGATGCCTGAAACCGTAAGACCAACAAGCAATCCCTACCGCTGTTTTGAGCAAAACTGCTTTAAAATGTTGGCAACGGCGAAAAATGGCGCGATTTTGACGGTTTGGAGTGGCGGTCTCGGCACCCTGGACGCAAGTGGCCGCCTCCCATCAGCCTTGGGCTGCGGGGAGCTTGAATGTGGGTGCCTTGTCCA
>JAAZKI010000100.1 GCA_012799905.1 Lentisphaerota bacterium
AATTATGAATTATGAATTATGAAATGCGCCTCCGCATTCAACATTCAACATTCAACATTCAACATTCAGCATTCAGCATTCAGCATTCAGCCGCTCGCCCCTCGCCCCTAAACAAAGCCCCTCGCCCCTAAACAAAGCCCCTCGCCGCTCGCCCCTCACGGACAACGTAATCCAAGCTCAACTCGCCCCTCGCCCCTCGCCCTCGCCGCTAAACAAAGCCTCTCGCCGCTTGAAAAGTCGTTGGTGGTTCCACAAAACTCCAACCAGCCTGTATATTATGTTCAAGTGCGGCGGAAGCAGCGAATCCAACTCAGAGGTGATACAGGCTTATGGAAAATGTATGGACGGCCTTTGGCCTGACTTTATTCGCAGGGCTGTCGACCGGCATAGGCAGCCTGATTGCGTTTTTTGCTCCGCGGACAAATCACCGTTTTTTGGCGTTGGCGACCGGCTTTTCCGCCGGAGTGATGCTGTACATCTCTTTTGTCGAGATGTTTCCTGAGGCTAACCAGGTACTGATTGAGTATTACGGCGAGACCATGGGGCAATGGCTGAATGTCGCCGGTTTTTTTGGCGGCATTCTCTTGATTGGGGCGATTGACTTGCTGATTCCCTCGTCGGAGAACCCGCATGAACGGCCTTCTGAGTCAGGCCGCCTCGCTCTCCGCGATGATGCGTACGGGGACAAGGGCGGCGGCGCGGCAGCGCGGCCATCGTCAAGCAAGTTGCTCCGTACCGGCATGTTCACGGCCCTGGCAGTGACGATTCACAATTTTCCCGAGGGCCTGGCCACTTTTGTAGCGGCGCTGCATGACCCTAGCATGGGGCTGGCGATCGCGGTGGCGATTGCGTTGCACAACATCCCCGAGGGCATCAGCGTCGCGGTGCCGATTTACTATGCCACCGGCAATCGCCGCTGCGCCCTGCTGTATTCGTTTGCCAGCGGCCTGGCCGAGCCGGTCGGCGCGGCCGCCGCATACGTCATCATGCGTTTGTTCCTGAGTGAGGGACAGGAGTTTCCAGCGCCATTCATGGCGTTTACTTTCAGCATCGTCGCAGGCATTATGGTATATATCAGCCTTGACGAATTGATTCCAGCCAGTCATTCCTATGGCGAAGGCCATGAAAGCATCATCGGCCTGATTGCCGGCATGGCGGTTATGGCCATCACTCTGATTGTGATGTAAACCACTAGAACGCCCAGACAGCGAGTTCCTTCCAGCCTATGCTGATTCTTGTTACCGACGCCCATATCCGGGATAACGCCGCCTCGGCCGCCGATTTTTTGGCCATGCTGGAGCGCATCGCCGCCAGTCAGCACGATGTCGTCTTCCTCGGCGATATCGTTGACCTCTGGGTCGCATTGCCGAATTTCCCCAATGCTTTTGGCCAGGACTTGCTGGATTGGTGCCGCCAGCAGAAAGAGCGGCGTTTCGTCGCGTATCTTGAGGGCAACCACGAATTCTTTGTGCATCGCCATCACCGCGAGGACTTCAGCCATTCTTCCGAACTGGCGTTGACCTGGGGCGATTGCGTTTTCCTGCACGGCGACCGCATCCACATGGCGTCGCTGCTGACTGCGTTGATTTTATGGCTGACCAAAAGTCGGTTGGGCTATGCTGCCATGCGTTGGACGCCAGGCGCGCCAGCGATTACGGCGTGGGCGAAGAGCAAGCTCAGCAGCGAGGCGCGTGGGATTGCCGACAATCTGCCAGAAGAGCCGGTGCGCGCCTGGGCTGAACGCGAGGACAGGCGCTATCCCGGCCGGCAGGTGTTTGCCGGCCATTTCCATATCCCGGCCGAGTGGAAGTTTGCCAGCGGCGGGGCCTTTCGCGTCGTTCCAGCCTGGAAAAATGGCCAGGTCATCGGTCTGTTTGACCCTGAGACCGGCGCGTATCAGACCGGCCCGTGGCGCGAACTGCTGGGCTGACGGCTGTGCTCAGTCGTAGTTGAAGAGATCGGTCAGGGCGAAAGTCTTGCCGCTGGCCTGGTTGAGGGCTCGCAGGACTTTCATGCGCACCGGCATCGTCAGCCAACGGCCTTTGCGGCCTTTGGACACCATCTTGTGGGTCAGTTGTTCGGTTGATGCTGCGACCAGGTCGTGGTTGACCAGCTCCAGTTCGAGCATCAGCCCATCCAAGGGCTGAAGGCCATATTCGCGCTTGTTATCGGCATTCATAATGGGTCTCCCTCGGGCTGAAGCCCGAGCACTGAACAGAGGCAAAACAACAGCACCCAAGCAGCTACGCCTCGCCAACCGTCCACTGCCCTTAAGCGGTAATGTATTCCAAGCTCAACTCGCCCCTCGCCAACCGTCCACTGCCCTTAAGCGGTAATGTATTCCAAGCTCAACTCGCCCCTCGCCCCTCGCCAACC
>JAAZKI010000071.1 GCA_012799905.1 Lentisphaerota bacterium
ACCCTGACTTTGGGCGTGAAGACGACCGCCGCGAATTCAAAACATCCATCGCTTTCCCGCCCGGTGAAAGCCGAACCCCGGACTTCCAAAAGCAGCTGAACCACAATATCATGCGAGTCATCGCCGGTTTTATGAACAGCAATGGCGGCCAGCTGTTCATCGGTGTTGACGACACTGGCGTGGTCAGCGGCATTGAAGGCGACCTGCCCTGGCTCAATCAAGACCCCAAGGATAAATTCAACGGCCAGTACACCAGCACCACTGACGGCTATGAGTTGAAAATCAACAACGCAATCAGCAATGAACTCGGCGAACTGGCCGCCGCCCTGGTTTCAACCCGCTTTTTCAAGGTCCAAGTTGACCCGGAGCGGAAAGATGAAAAGGTCTTCTGTGAACTCACGGTCAAGCCAGCCAGCTCGCCGGTTTACCTGCATGGCACTCTCCTGATCGTGCGCGCCGGCAACAGCTGCCGACAGCTGCGGAATGGTGACATTACTGCCTTTGTGCTCGACAGAATGCGCCAGCAGCAATTAGGTCAAATTGAAAACGTTGAGACGACTGCGGCTGCTGAAACGCCGCCACCGAGGACGACACCTCAGCCTACGCCGCCGCTCAAGCTCGCGGGCGACTCCAGCGTCGCTGAAATCACCGGCTATGTTCCCCTTGTTGCGACCCCGGAAAAACCTGAAGTCAACTGGGGGCATCTGAGCTTTTTTGCGGACGGCGGCTGGCAATTCGGCAAACCAACGCAGGATTCCGACAAAATCGCCGACGTCCAGCTGACCCAGAGACACCGTCAGAGCAAATATCGTCTGTTGCAATGTTATGCCAACGGCAACGTCAACGCAGTCGGCAATCTGGCCAAAAAGACACCTAAGACCAAGAACAAGCGTTACAAGAATGGCTGGAACACAGCTGACCAGCTCATGCAGGTCTTTGCCTGCCATCTTGACGACTATCTTGTCATCCGCAGCGTTGATCCGGACGGTGTGCCGCGTCTGAAGGCCATCCAGGTCAATGAAATCAGCGTCCACGACAGCCTCACTGCCCAGGGCAACACGATTGTTCCGGAAAGCGAGGCCAAAGTCACCGAATACCAGGTCGTTTCTGAGCGCTACAGTTCGTTCATCTACGACATCATCGTCAAAGGGCGCTACAGTGGCCCCGGGCACAACGCATCACTTATCCGATTCCAGGACTGCGTCGCATTTCTTGAGCAGCAGAAAGAAAAATAGGGCAGTTGGCGCGGAGTAAAACACCGAGCGCTAGGTAGCCCTATCTCTCACTCATTGCCAACGAATCACATTCCCAGCCAGAATGCTTTTCCTGCGGCGCTAGTAACATCGTTAAGCGGATTCACTCGGATAGCTTCGACGTGGCCGTCACAATAGACGACATTGCCGGCATTGCTATGGCGATTTCCGACGGCGTTGTGCCCAGCCGTGTAATAGCGCAAATAGTTGCCGGGATTATCAAAGTTGTTTTCGCCAAAAAGCATGGCCTGGCTCGGCTTGGTTAACTGAGTGATAAGCACCGGTTTATAGGAAGGCTGCGTAGCTGTATAGTCATCGGATGTCAACGACCAGTTGGGAACAATCGTATCGCTGTATTTTTTGGCGGTATGAGCTGGATTGGCCTGTGCGGACGGGCAGGCCAAACGATTGCGCTGGCCGTTGAGAGCGACGCAAAAAAGGACGCTCTCGCCAGGTCGGTTAATCGTATCCGGAATCTCACATGACGAGCCAAGATAAGGCGTCAGCAACCCATTCACGCTTGAGTCATAATACAGGTATCTGTTGCCGCTGCGCGCTGGGAAAATGTAATCCTCGCTGTCGGAAAAGTACATTATCGAGGCCGTCCCGACAGTTTTCATGTTGTTGACGCAGGAGATTGCTCGCGCTTTTTCGCGCGCTTTGCTTAAAGCAGGGAGCAACATAGCGGCAAGAATCGCAATGATGGCGATGACGACCAAGAGCTCAATTAAGGTAAAATGCCGGTTTTTCTTTTTCATCATTTCATTACCTCGTTTTTTAATTCAATTAAACGAAAATTCCTCTCTGATACGACTATCGGTAATTCATCATCAAAAATGGGAAGTTTTTCACCGCTCTCCAGGTCTTCGGCGCTAAATCCGCGACAATGCCCGACTTTAAAGCAAAATGGCTCATCGTGGTTGTTAAAACACATCAGCAGCTCTCTGCCATCAGTGCTCCGCCAGATATTAGCGGCCGTATTTTCGCCGTCGGCATTCGTAGGATGCCCTAGCGACTCCGGCTTCCAGTACGGGCAAAGCGTAGCGTCTTCCTCCAAGCCAAATTTGTCCAGCGCCTTCCAGACGTGGAAAGCGACTTCATTCATGGAAGTGCGGTCGGGAACCACATCATGGATCAGCAGCATAGCGGCTATGTGTCGTTCTGCCCACGGTGACATTTTCCAGGTTCGCCGCTGTTCAGCAGGAACAAAAGGCATAATCCGGTAAAGTTGACTGATATAGATCATGCCATAGCCATAGATATGCGGCAACAATTCAGCCCGCATCTGCGCCAGCTTCAGCCGATAGTAGCTGCGGTCACGCACCAGGATTTCACTCCATAATTCGCCGTCCACGTAATAGTCGGCAAAACTAAAGCCGGCGACTCTGGCGGTAGCGCCAGACATGTGCATCACAATGGGGGCGGCCGTACCTCCCTGACGGCTGTATTGGTAAACTCGCTCCAGAAACTTTCGATGCTCACGAATAGCAAAAGTCACTTTACGGCCCTTTTCCGACGGGTATCCATGGCCATGATCGGCACGAGCGCAAGGCGGGTACTGCATCAAATCAAAGTAGAGTCCGCCGATTTTCTGGTCATTGCGGCGACTTTGGTCATACCGCCAGAGGTAATAGTCGCAGTAATCGTCAGTTTTGCATACTTCAATCATGTCATCATGGTAGCTATATACGGCATTGCCGTACAGTTTGTCTTTTTCTCCAGCGCGCCAGAATTCTCCTTGCCAGATTGTTTCCGGTGCATTTCTGCCGACACTCGAATACGTAGCATACCAAGCGGTTTGATAATTGGGATCAGGCAAGGAATCATAGTGATAATAGGGGCGTATATTGATATCATAGGCGCTGTTACGTCCCCATTCTTGAATGCCTTTGGCATCAGTGAACCAGGCTGGGGAACCCTGGTATTGATAAGAAGCTGTCCACCACGAGAGATTGTGCGGATAGTGATTGCCGCTGGACTCTTCCCAATTATGAGCAAAAAACATCATAGTGCGCAAGGTGCGCATGACTTTCGGGAGCGGCCGCACTGGCGTCGGCATCACATAGAAGCCATATTCTGTTTCCGGCGTCATCGTAGCTGGGCAATCAAGGAAATTAAGCGAGATTTCACAGCCTTCCTTGATTTTTTGCAGGGTGGCTTGCTTGCCGCTGTCGCTATTGCGCCAATATTGATCCGATTCTGCTCCAAAACTCAAGCCGCCTTCTTCATTTCCGACCCAGAATGCACCAAACTGCCCTACTAGCATTTTGCTCCATTGCGCAGGCAATTCGCCAGTATCAGTAAGGTCACGGTAGCCGGAATTCAGCAGCCTGGCCTGACTTTTCGGGATTAGAAAGGAAAGCCTAAGAGCGCTTAGATTCGCGTCGGCCAAGTCGCCCATTTTTACATCGAACCAGATAAAGCCATCGTAATCAATCGTAGCGCAAACGGTCAGGCTGCCTAAGCCGGGGAACGTGCCGCGATTTTCTAAAACTACGCGGCGCTTGCTGGTGTCTAAAACCCGCCATGTTGCACCAGTGGCAACAAGATTTTTGCCCTCACTGGCAACGCTTAGCGCTGGGGGTGAAGCAAGATATTCTTTATCGCTGGAAAGAATGCTGCCAGGGAACAGCTCTCCATGCCGGAAAGCATAGCAGCGGTTCCAGCAGAAAATTTCCAAGCCTTTTTCATTCTTTTGCAAGCGCAACGCTGTCCATGGCGGCGGCACTTCTTCGCTGATGCCCAACTGGTTGCCTTGCCACGGCAGTTTTCCGGGCGCATAGACGACTAATTCGCGCGGCTCTGACTCCTTACCGGCTGCGCCATCGGCATTTACCAAAGACATGTGCATCAAATATTCTCCCGGAGCAATGCCAGCCAGCGGCAACAGCGATTCTTGACGCAGTGCTTTTATCGGAACAAGGGGAAACTCCTTGACTTGCTTCCCTGTACTGTCCGTCAAAACAAACCGCAGCGAAAGTTTTTCGCCAATGGACTGGGAGCTAGTCACGCGCAATTGCTCTGCGACACCATCGCTCGCCGGTATTCGGCGCATATTCTCTATGGAAGCGGCGTCAAAGGCTTCGTAAGGCCACTTGGCGGCATAGACCAGCTGCGTTCCGGAATAGCAATTCAGATAAAGCGTGCCATTTTTGCCGAAGCGGTCTTGGCCAGCGCTGAAGCGGCAAGCGCCGTCTTCAGCAGTAATGACTTCGCCGAACAGCGGGAATTCCGTCATGGCGGTCTCATCATAGCGTCGGCAATTCAATTCCAGTCGCTCGGCTTGGCATACCAAGTCGATTTCGCCCTTATGCAAATCGCCAATCTTGTTCAAGCGAAAGACCGGATCATCGGCATTACCAAATTTGAGAGTGCCGTACTTATCGTATTCCAGGGCACTATTGATTGCATTCACTAAGATAAAGATGCCATCGCCGGGATTAGTTTCGCAGACGGAAAAGCTCCACTCTTCGCTAGCGGCCGACAACTTGCCGAAGTTTTTCAGAGGTATTGCTGCTTCCAGCTGCCAGACTTGTTCATCTGCCGTTGTTGCGTAGCGCACGCCCTCGCTGTTCCAGGCCCGATTGACTGCGTCATTCCTGCCGGGCATTACATGGGAATCGTACAAGGCACCGTTCCAATTGAAGATAAATTGATAAAAATCCGGGGTTTCCGGCGTTGGGTCAAGCATCAAGTCAATGCTGTCATCCTCCCAAACCGAGCTGTCTCTGCCGAATTTGGCAGCCAACGGCTTGCGGCTGTGTCCGGGACTGCTGAGCGCAAAATACAGATTCTCGTCATCATGGCCGAAATAAACGCTGCTTTGGCGGGGAGCAATTTTCCCTCCTGGCAGAGAAAGGAAACCGCTAGTTTTCAAGGCATCGGCATATTCTGCGGCCTCGATTTTACCATCCAAAACAGGTGCCTGCATCTTCGGCGCCAATAGGAAGGGGAGGCGAAGCTGCTTGTCGAGTTGCGCAATTTCATCAGCGTAAATCCGTAAATCCCTCATATCGCTCAAGCCATTCAGGTTGACGGCGACATCAGTACCGATTTCCAGCGACTCGCCATAAAACCCGTCGTCGGGCAGCTCTAAGTAGAGCGTTGTCAACGTAACGCTTTCGCCGTCAGCAATAAGCTTTACTTGGGAAGGCGACCAGGAAAACTCCACCTCATGCCATTCGCGTTCGGTGTCCAGCTTGACATACGGGAAAAGCGCCGGCTGTTTTTTGGGGGTATGGGTTTCGCCCCCGGGCACGCCATAGCCTACTTGCACGGAGGGCAAACCTGTACCGGTAGGACGCAGATAGGTGACGTGCAGCCGAGCGCCGCGTGGTCCGTGCATAATCAATAACATGTTGAAGCCAGACTCGCCAAGCTCCCAATCCACTGGACGGAACTTAAAGCAAAGCCGTCCCTGACGCAAGGGAAATGGAGTCTGGGCGCCAGTCAATTTTGCAGCATCACGTGAATTCTGCAAGCGATATACTATGCGTCCCAGGGAACCGTCGGCCTTTTTGCCGAAACGAACAACCCTCCCAACCGGCGTGTCAACCAACTCTGCCCCAACCTTATAGGTGCGACAGGGCGCAGCTGATTCCAGCGGCGACAAACCTTTGCCGAAATCGCAAACAAAAACTGCGCGCTCCTGTGCCATTAAGAGATGGCAACAGAGTGACAAGATGAAAACGGGAAATATTTTTTTCATATTTTTTACTTTTTTGCGCGGTTTGATTCCCATCATCTCCGTAGACTTGTATGTCCGCTATATCAGTCAGTCCTGCCAGCGTATGCAGGTCGTAAGAACCAATGACCATGATGCCGGCGCTGACATCACCTTTTCTGATGCGGATTGCCGCCGTATTCCCAAAATTCTTCTACTTTAACCTCAGTTACCTGAACCTTCTTGCGCAATGCTGCTCCAGCCAAAATGCCTGCTCCTTCGCCGATAGGAATTGCATTTCCCAGCACGCGGTAGGTCGAGTGTGCATAAAAATCACCGCCAATGCAACGACCTCCCAGCAGCATATTATCTAAATCAGCCGCAATCAGCGAACGCAGCGGCACATCATAGGGACGCGCCCTGACGCCATCGTTGCTATAGCCGCTTTTGGCGTTGGCGACGGAGGGATGAATGTCCACCCCAGCAGTCACTCGGCAAACTGCGTCCGGCTGCGTCCTGCCGGCAAGTAAATCCTCCACCGTCAAGTTATAGACAGCGCGAATGCGGCGTCCTTCGCGCATGCCAAGCGCAGCAGCCGTCGTAAGCAGACAAAGGTTTGCCATTTCGGGAGCAATTTTTTTCAGACTGCTGATTTGGCTAAAAATTTCCTTTCTTGCCTGCATCAATGCTGTTGAGATTGCATCTGCGTCATTGGGTAGGATTCCGTGTTCGTGGTTTGACATCAGCAAGTATTCATAATTAGTAATTCGGAATAGAGTTGGCATCTGGTAGCTGGGTGAGCATCCTGCTTTTTCCAATTGCGCGAGCAGATGCAGCTTTCCTTTATCGCCTGCCTGCTGCCAGTAGTCGGCAATATCTTCCGCCTTGACTCCGCCGCAAAGAGCGCAAAGGCTCGCTGCCTGTGGTTGGCCAGTCCTGGGGTCGCCGCATTCGTACCGGCATCCGGCCAAAGCCGCAGCAGTGCCATTTCCGGTGCAATCAATAAAAATTTTCCCTTTGAAGGCTTCTCTTCCGGTGGGCGACTCAGTGATCACGGCCGCCACTTCTCGTCCTTGCTTTAACACATTGCAAACCAATGTATTATAGCGCACTCGCACGCCTGCCTTTGTCAACGAGCTTTCCATGAAATACTTGACTGCTTCCGGCACGTAGGAGTTATAGTTTCCGGCAGCTTCGTTCGCATGGAGAAAATGCAGCATTTTTTGCAGGAATCCGCCTTTGTTGGCGGCATCAATGACATTTGGCATCATACCTGACGTCATAATGCCACCTGGCATAGTGGAGGATTCCAGCAGGATTACTGAAACTCCGCAGCCGGCTGCGGCGACAGCGGCAGCCACCCCGGCTGGGCCAGCGCCGCAGACAATCACGTCTGCCTGGCCGCTAATCGGCAGGTTTCGCCCTGGTTCGAATACGCACTCGTCCTGCTGCATCTTCGCTTATTCCTCCATTCCCTGCAAATTTTCCCGTTTATTGGTTATGACACCGCTTGTTTCCCGAATCATCAATAGCGGCTCCAAGCGCTGAATGCCGATTTCTTCTCCCGCAATGCACTTTTGCACCAGCTGCACTGCCAAACGGCCTTCTTGACGCGTAGGAGGATGAACAGTGGTTAGCGAGGGTCTGATTTCCGCACTGGTGGAAATATCGTCATAGCCGGAAATCAACACTTTCTTGCCGATCGGGATATGCTCTTCGCGCAGAATCCCGATGAGATCAATGGCTAAAAAATCAGTAGTAACAAAAATGCCGCAGCGTTCATCAGATTTGGCCATTTTGCGAATGATGGTCCGCGTCAATGGCTGAGCTTCAATGCCACGTTCACGCAGAGCAGCAAAATAGCCTTCTAAACGCAAGGGATAAGTCTGCTTGCCGGTGCCATAGAAAAAGCGCGTGCAACCGCTTTCCAGAAAATGCTCTGCCACCTTGCGCCCGCCGCACTCTTCGTCAATTTCAATACGTGGAATAACGCCGATTTCGTGTTCCTCCCCCAAATCCAAATTACTCTCTAAGTTCAAAAGCAAAAGCGTCTTACGACGATGGTGATAGCCCAGGATTTCCTTGCGGCTGTCCGCTTTCATAGTCGGCAAAGTAAAGCGCACACCACCCTGGCGCCAAGCGGCTGTCTTGGCAGGAGGCGGCGAATAACAAATAGCCGCAGCGTGGGGTACCTTCCGCAAGGTTTGATAAAAACGGCAAAAATCGTCTGAAGTGCGGCCAAAAAAGAAGTTCACCGGATAGTCTGCATCAGCGGCTTCTTCAGAAATGCCGTACACTAAATCAGCTACTAAACGATGACCAATATCAGGCACATAACACATCAACGTCGCTGCCGACCCCTTTTTGAGAAAGGCCGCTTGCCGATTGGGACGGTAGCCAAGGCGCTTCGCAGTGGCGATAATCAGCTCCCGCGTCTCTTTTTTGACTGGATGCGGAACACGCCCGGGATTCAGGGCACGGGAAACGACCGATACGTCTAAGCCGACCTCACGGGCTATGTCAACTAAATTCACTACCATCGTAAACCCCTGACTACAAACACGGCAAACCTTTGTCTTAGCTATATAATAACACTTTTTCAGCAATATAGCAAGCGGCTTTCTGATTTAAATTTTCGGTTGCTATCGCGCGCGTCTGGCGGGAGTCCGAAAAACAAAAAGCCCGTGTTCGCTTTACCTTACGGTAAGCGAGCACGGGCAAATGCGCTTCCTGCTTTACGCTGCGACTGGTGCGACGTTGATCTGGGCAAGGAGCATGATCGCAAAAACCATAATAAAGATAGCGATCGTCTCAATAACGCCGAGTACGATCAGGTAATTGACGAACCCCTGTCCAGTATCGCCGAGGGCGTCGCACGCACTGGCGGCGGCGCGGCCCTGTAAGGCGGCCGACAGGCCAATGGCAAAGCCGCCCAGTACGCCGATCAAGAGACACGCCAGCCAGCATTCAGGGGACGTAGCCTTTCCGGCTAGGATCAGCATCAAAATAAAGCCGTAAATCGTCTGCGACATCGGCACGCCGGTCAGGATCGCCAATTGGAACGGGGCCATTTTGCCTTGGACATAGCATTTTTTCCAGGCTCCGATGGCTGACGCCGCAGCCACGTAGCAGCCATACGAAGACCCTAACGAGGCAAAAAAGATCGAGCAAAATGCTCCTGCGTACAGCAATGTCAGTTGGGTTGACTCCATCATGTTGTTTCCACTCCTTCGTCTTGTTTTGGGACTGAATTTCTCAATGCGTATTCTGTTTGTTTATTTAGAAAATCTTTGAGGGCTTAAACTTCAGTTTTCCGTAGGGGGCGGTACGGTTTTCCTGACCAGGACAAGTCCATGTGCCCGGAAAATTCGAGGGTGTTGAGGCGGATGCCATGCACAAGCACGCCCATGGCAGCCAGTGCAATATTCAGGGCATGGCCGCAGGCCAGCAACAATAGCATAAGCGGAATCATCCAGGGCGACAGGCTGTACAACTGGCCAGCCATCTGGTTGAAGCTCTGGGCAATGTACAAGCTCGACAATCCCACCGCAAATAGACGGATGTAGGACAAAACGTCGACAAAGCTGTTAATAAAGCTGAAGGGCAGGTAGATGACCGCCCCCATGTCCTTCCAGTCCACGCCGAAAATCAAAATCGTGAAGAATCCGACTACGTACAGGCATTTGGCGAAAATATTCAAGTCTCCAAAGCCGCCGCCGTCAACGACAAGGGTTTTTGCAAGGAAGAAATTCCCCCACAGGAACAGCCCCCAGCCGACGTGTCCGAGGGCGTCACGCAGGTTACCGGCGATGCAGGTGCGCCAGGCGCGCGCCATGGACATATGGAAAGCGCCGATGAAAAAGCAGAGCAGCTTCACATTCGTCTCTCCGTATTCCGAGTCAGTCAGCCACGGCAATCCCCGCAGGATGCGCGGCAGCTTCTCTGCCGGCAAGGCGAGCCAGTTGCCGGACAGCCAGCCGTATCCCAGAATACAAAGGCTCATGCTCAAGCCCAGGTTCAAGACCTGCCGCTTGGCTGGGTCGGAGTCGCCAAGGCGCTTCTTCAGATACAGCAAAATGCAGGTGAACAACAGACCATAACCGGCGTCGCCGACGAGCATGCCGCAGAATATCGACAGGAAGATCAGCACGCTCACGCTGACGTCGATTTCGTGATAGCCGGGCAGAATGCCGATAAAGTCAAAGATCACCTTGGCCATGGCGAAGCGGGGCGGGATGATTAGGGACGTCGGCACATTTTCATCGTCTTCGGGGATATCTTCGTAGCGGATAGCCCAGCCATTTTCGCGGGCGGCCTCGCGCAATTCGTCGAGATGTTTTTCCGGCACGTATCCGCCTAGGAATGCGATTGCATTTTTTGCTTCCATGCCATCCCTGGCTTTAGCAAAGGCGATGTCTTCTTCTAATTTGACGGCATATTTTTCCAGGCTTTGCATTGAGTGTTCGGCCAGCGTCGACAGGCGTTCCTGGCGTTCTTGCAATTCCCGGCGCAATTTTCCGGCGGTTTCCTGCCATTTGCTCAGGTCTGTCTGAGCTGGCAGGGTCGCACGCGGCAGGACGACGTCATCCAGCGGCGTAGTGGAGACGACAGCGTAATGGACGGCTGACTTAGTTTTGGAGACGACGGCGATAGCAGCGTTCTCGGGAAGTTCCGGAAACCTTCCGGGCGCGGAAGTACACAGGGCGACGTAGATGCCGCGCTGCTCCAGGTTGGTCAGGGTTTCCTGGTCGAAGTTGCCCCACGGCTCCAGCTGGGCGCACGCTCGGGTCGCCAGTGCCAATTCCTCCTCAAGCTGCTTGCGTGTCGTGAGGATTTCCTGGACTTCGGCCAGGCTGGCGGCCGGGTCGGTCTCCACATCGTCCGCCTCGACTTTCATATTTTTGAAGGTATTCAGGACGCGGCTCAGGTTTTCCTGTTCACGCAGCAGGCTATCCAGCTCATCTGAGCTCGGGGCCACCAGCGGCGTCACATGCACTGTGCCGAGGCGTTGCATCGCCGTCACCGTGGCCTGGCGTTCGGACGCCAGGCACGCGATGGTCACTTTTTTCATGGTTTCAATCACGGAATCACCTGATGCTTCGCCATTTGGCAAAGAAAGCTAAAACTGTCTTATACTCCCGGGCGATTGTCTGCCCGTGCGGAAAGCCCTCTTTCAGAGAACCGTGCTCGCGTTTCGCAGGGCGCATTTGCCTTTGGCGATCTTAGAGCGACCGACCGAATTGGTCTGCTGGTCGCCGAGATAGATATTGATTATACGGATATTTTCCCGGGTTTCGGGAATCTTGACTTTTTCAAACAGATTGACGCGCTGGGTGACGACTCGCAGCTCTTGTTCGATCAGTACCAGCATTTCCTCAATCAGGCGCACTTTCAGTCGCATTTCGATTTGTTCGCGGGCGGCCTGGAGGACATCGTCAAACCATGGCGGCGTAGTGAACAAATCGTAGTCGACCTCGGCGAACGTCAGGCTGACAAAGACTGGCACGTCAGTGCCGGCCACGTTGCGCTGTCCGACCCGCCATTCTTGCACGCGCAGGAGTTCGTCCAGGCCGGCGCTATCCACGCCGGACAGGAGGGGCATTGCCTCGGCCCATTCTGCGGCATGTTCCTCCATCTGCCGATGCAAGTTTGCGATGTGCTCATGCATATGCCGGACTTCCATTTGCAGCTGCTGCTTCTTCAGCTGCAACGTCGGCAAATAGCGGTTGAAGCGCTTGAGCGCATCACGCTGCACCTTCAATTCGTTCTTGGTTAACTTAATTTTTGCCATTGCTTATCATGCATTTATCGGTAGACTCAAGCTCGGACTGCGCTGGCGCATCCTTTCAGGCCTTGTCTTTTGGCCAGAATTGTTTCACCAGGTCGGTCTTGATGCCGGTTTCGGCCGGTTCGAAGCATTCTGCCAAGGTCTTCCAACCGAGGTCCAGGGCTTCTTCCAGGGGGATGTTCACGCTCAAGTCCATCATCCGTTTTTCGAACAGGGCGCCATATTTGAGCAATTTCTGGTCCCAGTCGCTCATGCGGAAGCCCATGGACTGCTTTTCGACGGCTTCTTTGAATTCTGCGTACAGCCGGATCATATTATCCATCAGGGCTCGATGGTCGGCTCTAGTTTCGCTGTTGACCTGCTGTTTCAGGCGGCTGAGGGAGCCGAACGGCTCAATGCGTCCATTGACCAGGTAGAACTGTCCTTCGGTGATGTAGCCGGTATTGTCCGGCACCGGGTGGGTCACGTCATCGCCCGGCATGGTTGTCACTGCCAGGATGGTGATGGAGCCGGCAGTTTCAAAGTCAACCGCCTTTTCATAGCGCGCTGCCAGCTGGCTGTACAAGTCGCCGGGGTAGCCGCGGTTAGAGGGAATCTGCTCCATTGTAATCGCGATTTCCTTCAGGGCGTCGCAGAAGTTCGTCATATCCGTCAGCAGGACTAGCACCCGCTTGCTCTTTTCCGTTGCAAAGTATTCAGCGACCGCCAACGCCAGGTCAGGGACGAGGAGGCATTCGACGATTGGGTCGGCAGCGGTGTGGATGAACATGACAGTCCGAGACAAGGCTCCGTGCGAGTCCAGGGTCTCCTTGAAGTACAAGTAGTCGTCATGCTTCAGGCCCATGCCGCCGAGGACGATCATATCGACCTCAGCCTGCATGGCGATGCGCGCCAGCAGCTCGTTGTAGGGCTCGCCTGCCACTGAGAAAATCGGCAGTTTCTGACTTTCGACCAGGGTATTGAAAATATCGATCATAGGCAGGCCGGTCCGAATCATGTTGCGCGGAATGATACGGTTGGCCGGGTTGACGGACGGTCCGCCGATGTCAAGCATATTCTCTTCCAGGGAAGGCCCTTTGTCTCGCGGCGAGCCGTTGCCAGTGAAAATGCGGCCCAGCAATGCTTCTGAGCCTGACACCCGCATGGGCCGGCCGAGAAAGCGCACCTCGCTATCTGTCGAAATGCCTCGGCTGCCGGCAAATACTTGCAGGAAAACGCGGCTCTTGTCCAGGCGGATGACTTGAGCCAGGGACGTGCCGCGGTCGCTCTTGACTTCCGCCAGCTCGCCATTAGCGACATTTTCCGCCTCGACCGTAATCACGTTGCCGCTGATCTGGATGATCCGATGGTATATCTTTCTCATGTTCCGCCAAATTCCGTGGGTTTCGTTATGACTCTATCATAGTGGTTTTATGCATTGTCAAGCCTGGCTCGCCAGCATCTCGTCAATCTTCGCCTCTGCCTCCTGGAAGGCTTCAGACTCCCAGGCTGCGTAGTTCCAATCCAGGAAGCGCTGACGCAAACGCTGGAAATAGGTGCGGGCTTCATTTTTGCCGGGGAAGTTGAAGCTCTTCCGGAGCACGCTCAGGAGCTTATCGAACACGTATTCCTGGCGCTTAGCGCCGCAGGTGCTGTCGACCTTGTCAAACGTATTCTGTTGCAAGTAGACCGAGTCGATGAATTCGCTCTTCAGGTACGTCACGAAGTCGGCGGTTGGGGTGCCCTCTTCGCCGACGACTTTCATCATCTGGTCAACTTCATTGCCGGCCTGGAGCATGGCCTTTGCCTCCTGCACCTTATTCTTGTCAACCAGGCTGTTATACTTGCTCCAGCTTTCCAAGGGATGGATAGCCGGATAGCGCCGCGCATTGGCGCGATCGCGTGATAGAGCCAGGAAGGAGCCGACGACTTTCAGGGTGGCTTGGGTCACCGGCTCTTCAAAATTGCCGCCGGCCGGGCTGACCGCGCCGCAGATAGTGACAGAACCCTGGCCGCCATCGTTGAGGCGGACGAGTCCGGCCCGTTCGTAAAAACTCGCCACCAGCGATTCCAGGTAGGCCGGGAAGGCTTCTTCGCCGGGGATTTCCTCCAGCCGTCCGGAGACTTCGCGCAGTGCTTGCGCCCAGCGCGAGGTGGAATCAGCGAGCAGCAGGACGCTCAGGCCCATCTGGCGATAGTATTCAGCCAGGGTGACGCTTGTGTAGATTGAGGCTTCGCGGGCAGCGACCGGCATGGAGCTGGTGTTGCAAATGATAATGGTGCGGTCAATCAGGTTGCGGCCGGTGCGCGGGTCTTCCAGGTGGGGGAATTCGCGCAGAATCTCCACGACTTCGCCAGCGCGTTCGCCGCAGGCGGCGACGATCACGATGTCGACTTCAGAGTGCTGAGAGAGGGAGTGCTGCAAGACGGTCTTGCCAGCGCCAAAGGGCCCTGGCGTGCAGAATGCGCCGCCTTTGGCCACGGGGAAGAAGGTGTCAATAATCCGCACCTGGGTCACCAGCGGCTCGCGCGGCATGAGCCTTTCCCGGTAGCTGGTAATCGGAATCTTAACCGGCCAAGTCTGCACCATGGTGATTTCGCGCTCTTCGACGCCATTGCTGGCCTTGGCCACAACCGTCGTGATGGGGTAGGAACCGGCGTCCTTCGCCCAGGTGATTTTCCATTCTCCGTTCCAGGCGAACGGCAGCATGATGCGGTGGGTGAAAATGCCTTCCGGCACTGTGCCGACGGTGTCACCGGCGCGGAGGGTGTCACCCACCTTGGCGACCGGGGTGTAGTCCCACGCCTTTTCCCGATCCAGCGGGTACACGTATAATCCGCGCTTCAGGAAGTATCCGGCTTGCCTGGCCAGTTCTGGCAACGGGTTCTGCAAGCCGTCGTAGACTTGCTGCAGCAGCCCCGGCCCCAGCTCCACCGACAGCATCTGGCCGGTGAATTCGACGTCGTCTCCGACCTTGACGCCGCCCGTGCTTTCAAACACCTGGATGTCGGCCTCACGACCGCGCACCCGGATGACTTCCGACTTCAGTCGCTCCTTATTGCCGGTGATCACATAAGCCACTTCGTTCTGTGTAACTCGATCGGTGAAGGCAACGCTGACCATGTTGCCATTAACGCCGGTGACTTTGCCGCCTAGACTGTTTTCACTCATTTATCAGGCCCTTTTGGCTCCACTCTAGTTCATTCCAGACACAAAATCCAACCTTTGCCGTCCTTTATGCTTCCGTAATGCGCACGTCTGGCTGGTTGGCCTGTTCCACGCCTGCCGCCACCATGGCCGCAAAAGCCTCTCGGCCTGGTTCGGCCTGGCGTGAATGCTGTTTTTCCAGCAGCCGCAGCCGCATGGCATATATTTCCAACGTGGTCTTATCAAAAGCATAGCCAACGCTCAGGTCATCCAGGTACTGCCAGCGCAGGTGGTCCAGGGCTTCTTCTCGCTTCCAAGTCGTGGGCTGGCTCATGGCGTTTTCGATCCGTTTCCGTTCGCCGGAGGACAGCAGCGACGTCGGCCTCAGCCAGCGTTCGGCATTCTGGCGACGCCGTGAAGCCCGTATCTCGGCCAGGACATTGCGCAAAAAAGTCTCTCTCTCTTGCCAGCGGGCGGCGAGTGCAGTCTTCGGTGCTTCATCCAGAGTCAGGCTGACCTGGGTCAGCCAGTCACTCTTGCCATCGCCCAGGGCCTCGCGGCATTTGAACAGGAAGTCCGCGTATGTCATTGGCGGTTTTTCGCCCCAACGCAACAGCGGCAGGCTACTTAGAAAATAATATAAATCACTGAACATCGACTATTCTCGCCCAAAATCAATCCGCTGCTTTTGTAAAAAAAACACGAAACTCATCCCTGTCCCGCCATTCTAGCATGGCCAATTGCTTACAACTTAGCGCTGATCTGCGGGCTCAGATACGCTCCAATCGTTTCTGCCAGAGCCTGGTCCGTGAAGTCGTAGGTGACGCCGGCATCTTTGAAGACTAGCTTAAAGCCACCGGTGACCGCTGCGGACGGCGCCAGGTTGCAGTTTTGCCGCAGGTCTTCGGTCAGCCTTGTCTTGACGGCTTTTTCCAGGGTCTCCAATTCGGCGGGGCTGACCAGCAGTTGGAGCTGATCAGTTTCGCCTTGTTTGGCCACGAATTGGGTAATCAGGTTCGCGATCACCTCAGCCAGGTTTTCGCCTGCCTGCGTCTCGCGCATCATGGCCTCGACGGTCTTAGTCACCCGTTTTTCCAATTCCGAGCGCAGCGACAGGAGGACGTCACGGGAGGCTTGCCGGAGCGCCTCTTCGCCCTTCTGGGTGAAAAACTCGGCTTCTTGCTTAGCCTTTGCGGTCACCGCCTCTGCCTCAGCCTTGGCATTTTTGACGATTTCAGCGGCATCGGCTTTGGCTTGAGCCAGAATCTGCTCCCGCTCTGCATCGACTTTTTTCAGCTCTTGCTCGGTAATACGGTCCAACAGGGCTTGCAATTCATCTGCCATAATGCACTGCCTCGATAAATTCTTTAAGATAAGCTCTCACTATGCGGGTCTGCAAACGCGTCAGCGCCGGAAACAATCAAGCCGGCGGCCATCGGCAACTTGCCGTAAAAATAATACGATACTCTAAAGAAGGCTAAAAACAAGTCCATTTTACGCATTTGATGTTAGGAATTGCCATTTCTCAGTGTAAATTTGGTTAGCGGGCGTCGTTTAAACTTTTAGTCGCACTTTTTTTTGCGCCTGCTGCCAGCGAGGATTTTCAGTTATGGAACTATTTCTTACCAACCGCAAGCGCGCCGACTTGCCTTTCCAAATGGATTTTCAACCAGAGGACATGCCGTTGGCGGTCGTCCAGCGCGCCCTTGACGTTTGCGCCACCGCGTCGGACATCCCGGTGCTGCTCACTGGCAACGAGCCGTTTCTTCATCCTGACCTGGAGGACATTTTCACGGCTTTCCGCAAGCGCAAATTAAACTGCGTCGCCGAGATTTCCGGGCTGATGCCTGACAGCGCCAAGAAGCTCCTGGTTGAGCATCCCTGCACGCTGTTCTGGCGCCTGTACCGGCCAGAGCTGCTGGCGGCGCAGGACTTAGCCGAAATCCGCGCCAATCTGAAAGAACTCCGGGACGCCCGCATACCCGTGCAATTCCTGCTGCTGGCTGACGATTTGGACGCATCATACGACTTTGCCCTGGAATGGCTTGAGGAATTCCAGGTGAGGTCGCTGATGGTGCGCATGCCGTGCACGGCCACGATTCCGGAGCGGCTCAAGCTGGCCGCCTGGTGCGCTGAGCAGGCCCCGGCGCTGCTCAAGCGCGGCTACACCTTGACCCTGGACTGCGGCGCCATGCCCTGCCTGTTTTCGGACGAGCACTTCGGTCAGCTGGCCAAAATCAGCTTCAAGCGCTATTCCTGCAACCCGCACATGGTAGTCTTGCCGGATGGCCATCTTGTCCACTGCCTGCCTATGGCCATGCTCCCCGGCCCGCCGGTCACGACCTTCAAAACCCATGCCGACGCCCTGCAATTCTATTATGACGTCTTCCGTGACTTGCAGCTGGACAATGCAGACCATAAGGAGTGCCAGTCCTGTCCGTCCTGCCTTGTCGCCCTCTGCACCGGGCCGAGCATGGCTGCCAAGGCCCAATTGACCCTCAAGCACTACGAAGAATTGAAAAAGTTGCTGGAAAACGAGGAAAGCGACCCGGAAAAGCGCAAGCTGCAGCTCTGGCGCATGACCTATATGTCCATGAAAATAGCCTTTTACGCCGATGCTGTCGAATGCTTGGAAGAGCTGCGTCGACATGACCCTGGCGATGACAAGGTGCACTACTGGCTGGGTTGCACGTACTGGGAATGCAACCGTCTGACCGAAGCCGAGGATGAATTCCGCAAATGCGCCCGTCTGACCAAGGACCCGCGCGCGCCGCTGGCGGAACTCCACCGCCGGCTGGTGAAAAATGGCAACGCCATCCGGGCTCGGCTGTTGTATGAGGAAATCAAACGGATAGAGCCGCCAGCGCCTTGAGGTAAGCGTGCAGTCTCGGCGCTGTCTTAATGCGCCGGCGTCCAGGCAGGCAGCGCGAAATCGGCATTTTTGGTGATTGGCCAGAATGCTTTCAGCCAGGTATCGACCATATATAGGTCTCGGCTTCGTCCACTGCGGCGGGTGCAGACCAGATGTCTGCCATCCGGCGCCCAGGACGGCGCTTCCCAGTCTCCGGCTGCCACGGTCACCACTTCCGGAGCGCCTCCGCCTTTGCTCATGTCCTGCACTTCGATGACATATTGCCCGATGTTGCTGCGCTTGGCATAGCACAGCCGATTCGTCACCGCCGACCAATCCGGGGAAACGCATTCATTCCCGCCCACCGAGAGCCGCCGGGCAGCGCCGCCGGCAGCCGGCATCAGGTAAATCTGCGGCACTCCCAGCTTGTCGGACACGAAGCACACCTCGTTGCCATTCGGCGACCAGCACGGCGATGATTCGACATGCTGGTCATTGGTCAACCGTGTCTTCGCATTGGTCGCCAGGTCGATCACATACAGGTCAACCCGATTATCTTCGCTCATGGCCAGAGCCACGTACCTGCCATCACGTGACAGTCCGGCGCTCGCATTCAAGCCGCGGGCTCTGGACACGACCCGCTGGCGGTTCTTGCTGACGTCCATCAGAACCACGCTCAGGGCATTGTTCTTGGCCAAGGTGTAGACCAGGGCGTGCCTATGCCCCCAGCTCGGCTCCGTGCTGTAGCTGTCGTTATGGGTCAAACGCTCCAGGCCGCCGCCGTCCAGATAGCAGCTGTACAATTCCTTCAAGCCATTCTGGCCAGTCATAACAAAGACAATTTTCCTGTTGCAGAGGGCTGGCACCTGGTATAATTGCTTCAGGATTTCATCAACGGTCGCATACACGGCCAAATCGACTGATGCTTCCTGGAAGCTGATGTCAAATTCCTTGCCACCGCCCTTGACCTTGGCAACCATAGCGGCTTTATTGCCGGCTTCCAGGCAACGGGCAAAAATCTGGATTTGGGCAGACGTCGCTTGGGCGGCGGGCATCACCCGAAACCACCCGCAGCGGGTGAGGACGGATTCCAATTTCGTACGGGAAGCGGAACTGCCCTCATAGACGACAACGCCAATGCTGGGATTGTCAACAATCGTCTTGCGCACGACGGTGCGCTGCTCTGCTTGCGACCACGCCGGCGCTGCCGACAGCACCAGCGTCAACGCCATAGCCGCCGCTAAACTAATTGTGCTCTTCCTCATCGTCTATCTCCTTGCTGATGCCCACGCTTGGATTCTGCTTACCGCGGCTGAACCAAGCCGCGCCGCAGTCTGTCATCTCAAAACAGTACTATAAACAATAAATTCCGTTTCGCCCATCAACTGGCGGCAAATGTCACGGCTGCAATCGGCTCTATCCTCTCTTCACTCAAACAGCGGCGTCGAGTAATAACGGTCATAGGAGTCTGGCAGCACAGTCAGCACGGTCTTTCCCTCGCCCAAACGCCGCGCCAGGTGCAGCGCACAGGCCACATTCGTTCCACTGGAAATCCCGGCTGGCAGGCCCTCTTGCCGCGCCAGAGCGCGGGCGACCTGGAGGGCCTCGTCATCCGAAATGATGAAATTCTCGTTGATCAAATTCGTATTTAAATTTTTAGGAATAAATCCATCTCCGATGCCCATTTGCAGATGCGAGCCGATAGCGCCGCCAGCCAGGATCGCGGCATTTTCCGGTTCGACGGCGACGACGAGCAGGTCAGGGAAGCGTTCTCGCAGGACGGCGCCGATGCCGCTCAGCGTGCCGCCGGTTCCGAAGCCGCTGCAAAATGCGTCAATGCGTTCGTCCCCGATCTGGCTCAGGATTTCTTGACCGGTCTGGTTATAATGCACTTCCGGGTTATGGGGATTTTCAAACTGCTGCGGCACGTATCCGCCGGGGGTCTGGTCTCGCAGCTCATAGGCTTTAGCCATGCAACGGTCCATGCATTCGCCGATGTTGTTGTGATCGGGAATAATGACGGTTTCCGCGCCGTACAGGCGCATCAGGCTCAGGCGTTCGACGCTGACGGAATCCGGCATGACAATAATGCAGCGATATCCTTTCAGGCAGCAGACCAGCGCCAGACCGATGCCCTGGTTGCCGCTGGTCGGCTCAATAATGACCGCGCCTGGCCCAATTGCGCCGGCCCGCTCCGCTGCTTCCAACATGTTCAGGGCTGTCCGCGTCTTGATGCTGCCGCCGACATTGAGACCTTCCACCTTGACCAAAACCCGGGCGTCGCCGGGCGACGTCAGCCGTTGCAATTCAACCAGGGGCGTGTTCCCCACTGCTTCCAAGATGCTATGTAAAATCGCGGACATCGATTATCCTTCTGCTATTCAAAATCGGGACGGCTTCGTCAATATTTCCCGTCCTGGGTTTCAAAGTGGGTCGGCTTGCCCAGGCTTGCGCCGCCGTCTAAAATCCAGGCTGCGGCCCAGCGGATCAGCGTTGCCAGCGGCACCTGCGGATACCCAAACAGGCCAGCGGCGCGGGTGGAATTGCTCAAATAGCCAAAGCCATTTTCCTCGCCGCTGAAGACCGGCGTCCGCTTCATCAGCCGACCGAATTCCAGGGCGACCTGGCGGATGGAAAACATCTCCGGGCCGGTCACATTCAAGATAGTGGCTGGCGCAGTCGTCGCAGAAAAAGCCAGCAAGCTCTGATTGCAGACATCGCCCTGCCAGATCACGTTCGCATAGCCGGTCGTCAAATCAATCGGCGTTCCCGCCATGACTTTGCTGGCCACGTCGTAAAGCACCCCATAGCGGCATTCAACCGCATAATTCAGGCGGAAGTGGACAACTTCCTCCTGGCCTTGGTCAGCAAAGACATCGAACATCCGCTCGCGTCCCAGGCACGACTGAGCATACTCGCCCACCGGCTCCGGCGGTGTGTCTTCAGTGGCGCCGCCAGAACGAATCGACATCACCGGATAGACGCAGCCCGTGGAAAAAACGACAATGCGCGAACCCTGAAAATGGCGAGCGACATGATACGGCGCGAGAACATTGACCGCCCAGGTCATTGACTTGGCCGATTCCGCCCCAAACTTAAAGCCGACCAGGAAAATCACGTTGCGAACCCGAGGCAGGCGCGCGACGGCCTCCGGATCAAGCAAATCGCAGCGAATCGTCGTTGCGCCGGCCTGCTCCAAGTCTGTCATCTCCGACCGCGCCACCGCGTAGACCCGCCGCGAGACTCCAGAGGCCTGCACAGCGCGACAGGCCATCCGCACCACGTGCGGGCCGATTTTGCCGGTCGCACCGATCACCATCACGTCGCCGTCAAGCGTCTGCATCATCTCAATCAGGCGCTGAGATGGACGGCTCTGCAACTCGTCCAACTGCTCTTGGTTAGCGATTTTTTCCGGTAAATTGTTTAACATCGCCAAATCTCCGCCGGTTTTGGCTGAACGTTTTCGCTCTGCCTGCCTGTCTGCATGGAAGGGGAAACTACTAATATAACTCCTGGGCGTCATTTTGCGCCTGGAAGGAGCGATTTCACCTGTAATCGATCAGCGATGGATAATTACCGCTCCGCTACTGTGGACAGTGTGGACGTGGCGGACAGCGTAGTCCAAACTCACTCTCGCCCCTCGCGGACAGCGTAGTCCAAACTCACTTTCGCCCCTCGCGGACAACGTAATCCAAGCTCACTCTCGCCCCTCGCCCCT
>JAAZKI010000054.1 GCA_012799905.1 Lentisphaerota bacterium
AAAGCAGATTTTCGAAGCAATAAGGCCGGCCTGCGCGAACGCAGGCTGTGAAAAACGCCTTTTTTCAAAAAATTGAATTCTTCAATCAGCGAAAATAACGACGCGACTTTCACTTCACGGATTCAGGGTAATAATGTGGTTGAATGAATTGCATCGTGAACGGTTGAAGATTATCTTTTTATATATTATAGTGTAATCGTCTATGTCGGGATTTCATTCTCGGCATAGATTTTTTATATCGCTCTTTACGCCGCTGCGGCTGAGCGCCTGTTCAGCCTGCCTGGCCATCGTTTTCGCAACTATCTTCCGTCCCTTTTATCTACATCCAACTGGAGAAATGAGCCTCATGTCTGAGAAAGAAGCCAAAAACTGGGAAAAGTTTTTTCGGGTAACGAACAGCGACGATTTCGAATATGACAAGTTTGATCCGGACGCCACGCCCGGACTGTCTGACCGCGATGAGGCCAAGGCGCTCCAAGCGGTGAACACGGAACGGATGCACAAGTTGCAGGAACGCCTGTACGCCGAAGGCAAGCAGGCGTTGCTGATCATCTTGCAGGCTTTGGACACCGGCGGCAAGGACGGCGCTATCCGAACCATCTTTGGCCCGCTGAACCCGCAGGGCGTTCAAGTGACCAGTTTTAAGGTGCCGTCGACGCTGGAATTGGCGCACGACTACCTCTGGCGCATTCATCTGCATACACCGCCGAAAGGCATGATTGGCATCTTCAATCGCTCGCATTACGAAGATGTCCTGGTCGTCAAGGTTCACCGCCTGATCAATGAAAAAGTGGTGAAGAAACGCTATGCGCAAATCAACGCCTTCGAAGACCACTTGCAGGAAAACGGCGTCAAAATCCTGAAATTCCACTTATGCATCAGCCGCGATGAGCAGCGCCAACGTCTGCAAGAACGTCTTGACAAGCCGGATAAGCATTGGAAATTCAGCCGCAATGACTTGGCTGAGCGCGCCCGCTGGGACGAGTATGTCGAGGCATATCAAGCCATGTTGCGGAATTGTTCGCCAGCCTCGGCGCCCTGGTACGTGATTCCGGCTAACAAGAAATGGTACCGCAACGCGGTCATCAGCCAAATCGTCGCTGATATTTTGACCAAGATGGACCCGCAATTCCCACCGGCCGAAGAGGGGCTGGACCAAATCGTCATCCCTGAGTAATCTCAGCGCACTGGGATTTATGCCGAAAATCTGCTTTGCTCCTTTCCGCAGGGAGCGAACCGGCGTGGAGGATTGATTCATCCCGCCTTGCCGGTCAGCGCGGAAAGCATTTCAGCCACGTCCTTGTCGCTCATCGGCCGTGGATTGGCCTTCATGCTTCCGGAACGGCAGTTTTTGATGATGTAGTCATGGTCGGCTGACGTCATTCCCCAGGTTGAGAAGTCAGTGGGAATGGCCATGGTTTCGCACAGTGTCCTGACGGCCTTCAACAGTTCCTGGGCATCAACAAGTCCTGCGGCTGTGGCCAGGCGGTTAAAATCCTCTTCTACGACCGGCAGATTCCAGGCCATGACCGGCGCCAACAGAATAGCGCAAGCGCTGCCGTGCGGAATATTGAAGCGATGGCCAATCGGGTGCGCCAGGCCGTGCACAGCGCCCAGGCCACTTTGCGAAAAAGCCAGGGCGGACAGCATGCTGCCCTCAGCGGTTTTGGCTCTGGCGTGGACGTCTTCGCCGTGCTGCCAGGCTTGCGGGAGATAGTGCAAGAGCAGGGCGACGGCCTCGGCAGCCAGCGCCTGCGTCATGGCGTTAGCACCGCTGGAGACGTATGATTCAATGGCCTGGGTCAAGGCGTCCATGCCAGTGTCAGCCGTGATGGATTGCGGCAGCGAAAGCGTGAAATCAGGATCAACCAGAGCAGCGGCGGGCACCATACCGGGCGACTTAATCGAGCCCTTGAAGTCGCCGGCAACGTCGGTCAATACTGCATTTTTAGTGATTTCAGCGCCTGTGCCGGCCGTGGTCGGCAAGGCCACGAGGGGCATGCCGCGGCTGGGCAGGGCGGCTTGTTCCAAAAATGACTGCCGAACCGAGGCTTGGCTGGGCATCAAGAAGGCCGCCGTCTTGGAGGCGTCAATGACGCTGCCGCCGCCCAGGGCCAGAAACACGTTGGCCTGGCATTGGCGCGCTGCCGCTCTCAGTTCTTCGACGGTCTCCAGGGTCGGGTCGTGCGGAATGCCGATTTGTTCTCCTGCAATCAGCCCGTCGAGGTCTTTTAGCCAGGCGTCGGTGATGTCCAACTGCCGGACTCGCTTTGAGCATACGAAAAAAACGCGCGGCTGCGCTTGCTGGCAACATTCTTGCAGAAGAGCCTTGGTCTGGTCACGGCAGCCAGCGCCAAAATGCAGGACTGGCGGAAAATAGGCGGCATAGCGGTCAAGGGACATGCGTGGACTCCTTAAAGATGTTTGCAGGCGGATAATAAAAGGCGCTCTGGGCGAGCTTGTCCGAGCCGACCAACGGCTTCCTGCCCCGGGTCAGCGGCATGACCTGGGCGGTCGACTTTACTACCAGGTCAAGATGGTTCCGGAGTGGGCGGGAAGAAGCAGGGGACGGTCGGTGCGGACGGTTTTGCTGCTCCAAAAATCCGTGGTTTGGGCTGGCACGTGCAATTCCGCTGGCATTGTCACCTCGGTCGGCTGATCACTCCAGTTGAACACTCCGAGCTGGCGCGGCCCTGGCCAGAAAAGCGGCAGGCCATCCTCCAGGTATGACCAGGGAATCATGCTGCGCGTCAGCGGCGGAAACAATTTTGCCAGGGTCTCCAACGCAGCCGGCTGCAAGCGGAATAACGAATCACCCAAAAAGATACTGCCGCCAAGCAGCCGGACGACTGACAGCCAGACCAACAATTCATTCTCATTGGCCTCAGGCCCAGCCATCCAGAAGTTGGTGCGGGTGGCTTGGGGTGTCGGGCGGTACGGCATGTTGCGCGGGGTTTTGTCCAGGCTGTTGCCCGAATGGCGGATGATTGCGAAGTCAGGATCGCAGGTCCAGAAGCGGCGATGGTGCCAGGCCCGCCCGAACATCTGCCTGGTGCTATTTTTGATATGTCCCCAGAACGTATGGATGTCAGTGCTGGTGCGGATGCTGTCCGCCAGGCCCAAGGCCGCTTCTGCCGGTGCGCCGCAATTGATCAACACCGAGTCGTCACCGATGCCGGCGCGAATCGTCTGCAAAATTTCTCTGGCGAAGGCATTGCTGGGCAGCGGGCAGTCGCTGTCGTCCAGGCAGTTCAGGGCATCTCGGTAGATATAGTCGATTTTGAATAATCGGAATCCAGCGTCATAGAATTGTCGGAACCATCCGGTCACCAGCTTTTGTGTTTCCGGCTTGGCGAAATCCAGCAGGAGCATTCCTCCCAAGGGCGAGCCAGCAGAGGTGATAATGGGGGTGCCGGTGTCACGATAGTGGAGAAACAGCTCTGGGCGGAAGCGGGCGAGTTCGGTGAACAGGCCGACTTGAAGCGGCGCCAACCAGAGCCCAGGCGTGAGGCCATGCGCTTTGATTCGGTTGGCAATGGTCTCCAGGCGCGCCGGAAAACGGCGGTTTGGCCGCCAGTCGCCCCAGAATTCCTCCCAGCCCATGTCTAAGGTGAAATAGGTCAACTTGCCGCGCAAGGGCGACTGGCTGATGGCCTTGAGTTCCTTTTCCACGGCCTGCATGCTGATAGCGCCACCGTAGTAATCCCAGGAGTTCCACCCGGTCAAGATGTCGAGCCGAGGGTGCCGGGCAGGCGGGTAGTTCTTGGTAAGGCTGTTCGCATAGTCGTCGAAAAGGCGCTCCAGGTCTTTTCCTCGGCTCAGCCGCCAGGACCAAGAGGTGGTCTGCGAGATGGTGACTTGACCAAGCCAGCCGGCTGACAGCTGGCCAGCGGCCAGTGAGAAAATCGTGGGCAGGTCATAGAATGCGTCGACGCCGAGCAGCCAGTTGTCGCCATCGGGGAACAATAGCCCAATCGCAAAGCCCCCGATCTGCGGTTTAGTTGCCAGCGGGGCGTCGGCATTGACGTCTTGTACGCCGCCAAAGCCGATGAGCTTGCTCCCCGCCGGCAGCAACTTTGGACTAAAAAGGAGACCAAGCTGCTTCAGCCGGAGCGTTCCTTGCGGGGTTACGGTGAGGGTCAGGACTTGATCGCCGTCCTGGAGGCGTTCGATGGTCAGTTTGGCCTGCCAGTTATCGCCGCGCAGGAGCTTACTGGCCGAACCGTCGGTACGACCGGAATCCGTCTCTACAAAGATGGTCAGAAAAGAGGCGAGTTTGGTGAACATTGACATTGTTCCGCTGTTTTTCGGGTGGAATAAAGGCGCTTGCAGAAATGCGTTACGGGCGGCAGACATGCCCCGCGGCAAGGGTGAATCCTACGGCGTCATTATAAATGGCTGGGAAAAGAGTATTTCCCCGGAGTCGTCAACAGCGGTCGCTTTGACGCGCAGGTAAACGTGCTGGGCCGCCTCGCTGATGGGAAAAGTCAGGGCCGAGGCCCGTTTTTCAGCGACCACGCCCAATTTTGAGATAATTTGAATGTTGGCGTCTCGGTCACATTCAACGATGAGGGTCTTGCCATCGCAGGCAATTTTCTGGAAGCGAAGGCCTTGACCCTTGATGGCGCCATACCAGTTGCCTTGCCGATAGGCGCGCAGGCAATCAGCCGCTGTTTTCTCTTTGACCAAAAGCACGTTGACGCCTTCGGTGGTGCCATGATCAGGCACGAAGAATCCGAAGCATTGCCGGCCAGTGGCGAGAATGCGGTCCCAGTGTTCTTCGCTCCAGGACTTGCCAACTCTGCCGCTGGATTGGTTGAACACTTCAATGCCAAGCACGCGCGGGTCAAAGTCAAGCATTTCAGCGATGGCTTCATCGGTTAGACCAGACCAATGCGGGTGATTGATGGTGATGCCGCCGCCATCCGGGATGAGCAGCTGCTCCAACATATTAGTAAAGGCGGTCTGCCAGGGCAGCCCAGTGCCGAAATTATAACCGTGCTTGGCGGAAAGAAAGCGGTTGCGGGCGTCAAAAGTGCCGCTGGCATACAGTGACCCGGGGGCGTTGATGTGGGCGCGGGTGTTGGTGAAGGAATGATGCTCAGCATTAGGCGCTTCCATAAGACCCGACGGAAGATTGGTGAACATCGGCCCGCCGACCTTGAAAGGATAACTTTTCCGGTATTCTTCAGCGACCTGGTCGATCCAAGGCGCCAAAATCTCGTTCCACTCAAAAGGCCCCGGCGTCAAAACGCCATCTTTGACTACGGCATGCTCCTGGCGAACCCGAAATTGCCCGACTCGCATCTCAGACATGGGATAATACGGCGCCGACGGGTAGTAGTTGGACAAGGTGAAAAACTCAAAGCCGCGCTTAAGGAAGATATCGAGTTTTTTCTGGTTGGAGATATGTATATGCGTGGTCGTCAGAACCTGGTGGGCGCTGGCCCAGTCCAGCCCTTGATAGGGGCGGGGATTGCGACCAGGCTGAGACTGAGCCAGGCTGGTCATGCTAGCAGCACACAGCAGGGCGACGGCAGTCAAATGCAGAGAATTGTGCATGGTAAACTCCATGGACGAAATTGGCGAACTTGGGTGGGCATCCAACCTGGGAGAAAACTCAAAAGGAAGTCTGAATTAAGTATAGCCTGTTCAACGCGGGTTGCAAGAAACCAAGGTGGAATACGCTTGCCGCGAATCACGTTTTCCAGCGTTGCGTTGATGATTGTGCTGCGCCCCCCTTGGGGTTTCACCAGCGCTTGATTGCGACCTGGCATTTCATGTGGTCGTCAACGCACAGAAACGACGCCATAATACGCGCACGCCCGCGACCATTGGATGGGGGCCCCCTCCAGGGTGGGTGGGGCGGATTTCTGAAACCCGCCAAAACAATAACCAAAATCAGGAGTTTTTCCAGCTCCTCCAGCGAAGTATCATCTGAAGTACTTGCTTTCATGCGGACGGAAGTGGACTTAAATGGACGTTGGAGCGAAGACATTGGAGCCACATATCTGCTACACGCGGCAGCCGTCAGACACTATCCACAACGTCCACTGATCAATGAACAGCCGCAGCCAGGCGGCCACCTGGCAATGTACGCAAGGCTGAAAGCATGTAAGTGTTCATCACTAAATTTCGCAGACCACCCAAAAAAAACATCGCCAAGGCCATGAGAAAGCGCTATTATTCATATGCATTTCATAAATAATGCTATTAAAACAATGGAATCGAGATTGCAAAAGATGATTTGTTTTTTATCTAACACATTGCAATAAAGAATATTATAGTTTATGAGTCATCCCTGTTCACAAAATCACTATCCATGCCTTTATTTTCATTTTTTGCAATTGACAGTTGACATTCCAGGGCTATCGTAGTGGCGTTGGAAACTATATCAGTCGACCTTGTGCAAAAGGGCAGGGCGACGGCGGTTGTCAGCGTGAAATTTTAGAATTCGGGCTGTGCTGTCCAGGTGGCTGCTATTGACAGGAGGCATTATGAAAAATCATTTTTGGGCATGTTTTTTTATTTTGCAGTTCCTTCTGACCGGCCTGTTGTCGGCGGCTCAGCCTGCGGTGGCGTCTGCTTCAATGTATTTGGCTGACATGCAGGACAGCGATGGAATTTGGCATCGCGGCACAGACTCCATGCTGCTGGACAGCTATGCCGCAGTCATGGCTCTGCGTCAATGCCCGGACGCGGAATCCAATCCGACGTTGTGGCGCGGCGCCGCCGGCTTGCTCCTGGCCTTGGCTGAATGTCCCGGCTGGGAAGAAAATCTGCTTTTTGCCTTGACGACGGCAGCAGCGGCTGGGAGCGTGACGCCAGCGTTTTTCCAGCCTTGGGCAGATGTCGCCCAAGGCGGCTGGGGCATGGAAATCGGCGCCAGGGCAGACCTGGTCGCGACAGTGTTGGTGCTGGAACTCCTTCTCGACCTGCCGGGTCACGACGAATATTGCGACCAGCCCGAGGTGCAGGCCGGCGCCAGCTATCTGCTTAGCGCCATGACGCCGGATGGCTGGTGGCAGCTTGGCGGACGGTCGTCACCAGGGGATTTTCGACTCGGCTGCCGCATTGTCGGCATCCTGGCTGAATCATCAAACCGCGGCCTTATCGCGTCCTCGAACTTGGCAGATGCCTTGTTGAGATTGGGCGACCGCATCGCCCAGCACTGGCAGAGAGAAGGCAACAAAGGATACTACGACGCCGCAATCGCCCTGCGGACGCTCTGTCGGCTGGGGCGCTGGCAAGACGCTCTGCCCATCTATGCGGCATTGAGAGATGGCCAGGATCAGGACGGCGGCTGGCGCGACTTTCTCGAAATAATTGATGACATCCAGACCACCACCGCCGCCATGACCGCTATGGCAGCCTTCCAGTTGACAATTCCTCCAGTCTCGCCAGACTTATTTGTCACCGCTGACGGCGTCACAGTCCGGCAACGGATAACCGACGATGGAACCGAGGAATGGCAGGTGCAAGCCCTGGTCTTCAACCAGGGAAACGGCGTTGCTGAGTCGTTCCTGGTCAATTTCTACGCTGGGGCGGCCATGCCGGAATGTCTTTTGGCGCAGGCCGATGTCGCCCAAATCAGACCGGGGCGTTCTGTCCAAGTCGGTTGTCGATTGACAATGGAAGAACTTCCCCGTTGGCTGGTGGTCGCCGTCGATGTCGACGGACGGACGCCAGACCAAAACCGCGAAAATAATCTTTGCCGCTGCTTGGTGAACGAGGCCTCCAACCACGACGAGCCGGAACCGGCAGCCCACGCGCTGCTGGGAGGGGAATTGTGGCTGAATGGCGAGAAGCCGGATGAAATCATCTTTCTGGCGCCGGGTCAAGGCGCTGTCCTTTCCGGAATCGCTGTCGCGAGAGGATATTCCGGTCCGGTTGAATATGTCTTTAGCGACAATGACAATGTCATCGCCTCAGGTAATGTCGACGTCAACCAGGGCAACGCCATGACCATGGCGACGGAGTGGTTTCCCGAGGCTGGGCAGCACGTACTGACTTTGTCCGTGAAGGCCGTTGTCGATGGTCAGATAATCAACGCCGACGCCGTTCTCCGAGTGACGGTCGTGGACGAAGGCGCCATGCTGCAGACGTGGCAGTTTGTGCAGAGCGCCTGGCAAAAAAGCGTTAGTTTCCAGGCGCGCGAATATGTCGAAGTGGAAGCCATGTCAGCTTACCCAGACGCCGAGGTGACCTTGTGGGTGGAGGACGCCAACGGCGTATCCCAGGGAACGCCGGTTGCATCGCCCGAGCGTCCTGGCCGCTATCATTGGCATACAGGAATCCGTCATCCAGGCGAATACCGCGCCTGCGCCCTATTTCGCCAGAGGCAATCGGGCGCTCTCCTGGCCGAAGTGTCCACACCCTTTACCATCACCCCAACGGAAACCTTTTCCAACTTGACGCTGACCGGAGTCAGCCGGGAACATGTCCTGGCCTGCGGCCAGACTGCCGTCCTGACCATTGGTGCGCAATGGCAGGCATTGGCAAACGTCCCAGGCGCAACGTGCTGTTTGACTTGGCGCTGGGAGCATGAAGACGGCCGACCAGTGGACGTTTGGCCGGAAATCAGCCGCGATGCGCCCGTGGCCTTGGAGACGCTGACCCAGCGCACAGCCATGCCCGAGACGATGCAGATTGCCTTCGCTGTTCAGGGAATGTACCGGCTGGCTGTGCTACTGTCGGTCGGCGACCAGGTTCTGCTGCGCGATTACGCTTCCTTCCAGGCTGTGGCCCGCCCCGTGCCCGTCATTGAGAACCGGGTGGTTCCAGAACTCGTCCAGGCCGGCGCCGAACAAGTCGCCACGCTCATCCGCCTGAGAGTTGTTGACGCCTCTGCCGACCTGCTGCCAGGAGAACCGGCGAGTTTTGTGACCGGGGACTTTTCCCCATTTTTGAATGACGTCCCAGGCGCCGAGGTTGTAGCACCCCTGCAAGACATTCGCGACCGACAAGGCGTCCCGGTCGCTTCGGGAGCGCTGGCCAGCCGGGTGGACTATGGCCGTTGCCAAGGCGACAGCGACCTCGCCCCTGAACGAACCGAAGGCGCGGTCACATTGCATCTGATCAATCAGGGAGAAGCTGAACTGAGCTATGCCCCGACCGGAAACACCCTGAAGGTTGGAGAATGGTCAACCGTCGTCATCGCCATCCATCAAGTCCGAACAAGCGAAAACGGTTGGCAGCTGGGGCGGCAAATCGGTTCCTTAGAAGTGTATTTGACGGGAGTTAAGGAATGACTATTAAATGGATACACCACATTCTCGCCGCGCTGACGGCATGGCTGATTCTGACGACAGCATTCGCCCAAGCCGAAAGTGACAATACGCCTCTGGCTTTGATCATGCCGCCCTACGAAACGTTGTTCAGCGGGCGAACGTTTCCATACTGGGCAGCCTTGTCCGGCCCGCGCGATGGTTACGCCGGTGGCGCCTATCAGTGGAAAATCATCCCCTCGGAACGTGTCATCCTAGAACATGGCCGGATGGGGGAGCCGATGCTGTATCCGGTACGAACCATCCGCGATGCCTGGAATCTCCAGGAAGACATCTACTTCCAGCTGGATAACGGCGAAGCAGAAGGCAGCGTGACCCTGCACGTCGAAGTCACCCTGCCAGACGGCGCCCGGCTGCATGCGCAAAAAACACACGCCATCAGAAACTGGGACGTCCCGCAAGGGCGCGATGATATCCTGAGACGACGAAGCTACAGCATCGCCAGCGGTCTGCATTGGCTGCAAAAACGGCAACGGCCGACTGGAGGATGGACAGACCGCAGCTGGGTCAACTATCCTATCTTCGAGGAATATGACGATTTTTACGTCGACCCGCCCCCCGATGAGCCGGAAGACGCCTATAACGCGCATCTATTTGAGCAGGACGACGGATTTACCCTGGTCAACACCGCCGTCGCCCTCTGGGCTTTTGGCAATTGCGGCTTTGGCATGGGCGACTTGAACGACAATCCGTTCCGCGGCACGGTCAAAGCAGGCATTGATTATATCATGGCCAGGGCGCATCGCGTTTCTCTCCCGGCCAGCGGCGACGACTATGACCATAATCGCAATGGCCAAGGCGTGATTTTTGGCCATGACCAGAGATATCAGGGCTACGTCCATCCAATGATCGTCGCCGGTCTGCTGGCCGCCGGACTGCCGGGACAGGCTGTGACCGTGGAAAGCGCTCCTGCCGTGCTTGCCGATGTTGTCGAGGACGCCTATGACACCATGGCGCGGACATTGCTCTCCTGGGGCAAGGGCGGCTGGCCCTATCAGTATGACGTCGGCAGCAGCGGCTTTGACCAGTCCATTGCCGGCTGGCATTACATGGCCATTGACGCTGTCCAGCAATGGGGAATACACGTCTCCCCACAAGTCTACCGCGAGTATATGCAGCTGCTGCAACGCAACTATAATGATGATATAAGATATTTTGTCTATAAGTTCGAAGCTCAAAACGTGACTATGGCTCTGACTGCTTCCGGCCTGACCGGCCTGGTCATGGCCACCACCGCTGACCCGAGCCGGGATGTCGTTGAAATCAACGAACACCAAAGCGCAACCGCCGGTGAAATACTGGTCAATGCAACCCAGCACCTGAACCAGGAAATCCACATGGGCGAGCGAAGAGGTAGCGGCTATTTTATGTGGACAGCGGTGCGCGCCCTGCAAAAACTGGGCATACAGAAGATATTCCACATGGACAAGGCGGTCGACTGGCGCTATGCGACTCCGCTAACCAACAGCTACGAATATCGAGCCATCTGGAGCAATACGGTTGAACAGCAGCAACACGACGGACGCTGGGCGTTCGACATGGAATCGTTCGGGTATGGGTACTACAGCGACGAACTGGAAACCGCATTCATGCTCCTGGTGCTGTCCGACGAGGTGGTGCGTGACACCGGACGCTTCAGCCAGCTGCGCGTGACGACGACGATTCCAGGCGAAATCGCCTCTGGCCTGACCATCAATCCGTTTCAATCGCAGGCGACTGCTGCGGATGGCTCAGTGCAGTTGGCTTGGGAGCAAGACAGCTGGGATGGTCAGGACGTTCTCGACCTGTCCCTCCAGTATGTCCTGCCTGCCGGGCTTGGCGATGGCGTCACGCAAGTGCAAGACGAGGTGCAGGTTGAATACATGAACACCTTGGGCGCCAAGGAGATGCTGACTATGGGGCCGCTGCATGTCGTCCGCCAAGGCGCTCATTATGGCCTTGACTTGGCGGCGCCAGCTGTCGTCGAGGTTGGCGACCCGGCATCAATCAGGCTGGAAAAGACTTTGCCGCGCGGCGACCGCCAACGCCTCGTCAGCGTCCCAGCTGGCGTCTCCGGGGAAATCCAAACGCTGTTTGCTGATAGTTCGGACGAGCCGGTGGAATGGATTGGCGTTGAGTGGATTGGAGCGGAAGCAACGACAGCGCCGTGGGCTTCTTTCGCCTGTCTGCCGCACGAGCTGTTCCGTAATCCATTGCCAATAGCCATGACGGAAACGCCCGGCACGCCGCCTTTCTGGCGTTTTGAAAAAGGTTCCGGAAAAGTGCTGATCGCTTCCGTGCCCCGGACAGATTCCCGGCCGCGCCATCTGCTGGTCTGGTATCTTGACACACCTGTATGCTTGACGGTGACGGCAACGCCCATGAACAACGCCCAACCCATCTGTCTATGGTCGCAGGAGCTTGCTGCAAAAGACTTTGGCAAGGCTGGAGACTTAATGGAAATGACGTGGGAAACCGCCGGTTTGCCTCCCGGGCAATACGTCATTTGCGCCCGCATCATCCGTCACCCGGAAGAAATCCTCGCAGAACAGCAAGACGAAATTCTGTTAATCAATACTGAAGCCGGCGCCCTGATGGGGGAGATTACATCGGATCAAGCCACGTATAGACATCACGAATCAGCCTGTCTGACTTCGACTGTCGAATGGTTGTCAAAACACGCTTCTGTCATCAAGGCTACAGTGGAAGTCATGGTGACGGTCGTTACCGACGATGACAACGCTGCTGATGCGCCGCTGTTCCAAACATCCTGGCGCCTGGAGGCAACGCCGCAAATGCAGACTTGGCGAAAAAACTGGCTTCTGCCATTGGCCGACTGGCCGACAACGACGTATCAAGCCGTGCAAAAAGTGACGACTGAACACGGTCAAGAACATATCTCTAAGGCGTCTTTTCAAGTGCTTGGCGCAGACGAGCCGCTTCCAACTCTCAGGGGCTATTTCCACCAGGAGCATTATCTGGTCACCAAGCCGGAAGCGTTGACCGGTTTGTTTTCCATTGAAAGCGGTGATTCAAAACTTGGCGATGATTTGACCGCATGCGTCCTGATCCATACTCTCCCGGAAACAGGCGAAGGCGTCGAAGTGGCGCGAATGGAAGGAATGCCGCAAACCGTGACCGACGCCGCGCAGCAAGGCGCATTCCATCTGGAACAAGTCCAAGACTTGACCGACGGCAGCTATTTACTCGCGCTGTCAGGACAAGGCCAAAACTTTTCTGCGCATATCCTGGACGTGGTTCCTCTTGATGTGATTAGCAGAAGTGAGCCGGAACCTGAACCAGAGCCAGAGCCAGAACCGGAGCCGGAACCAGAACCAGAGCCAGAGCCGGAGACAGAGCCGGAACCGGAGACAGAGTCCAAACCGGAACCGGAACCAGAGCCAGAGCCGGAGACAGAACCAGAGCCGGAACCCAAGCCTGAACCGGAGCCGGAACCAGAGCCGGAGCCAGAACCCGAGCCAGAACCGGAACCCGAGCTGGAACCCGAGCCAGAGCCAGAACCGGAATCAGAGTCCAAACCGGAGCCGGAACCAGAGCCGGAGCCAGAACCGGAACCGGAACCAGAGCCGGAGCCAGAAACTGAGCCCGAGCCAGAACCGGAGCCGGAATCGGAATCCGATCCCAAGTCTAGTCTCAACCCCGAGTCCGACTCCACGTCCGAACTGGAGGATCGTTCAGAACTGCTGCCTTGGCAGAACGTTCGCGTGGTCACAGCGCCTTCACTGACGTCATCAGGCGGCGAAAGTGTAGTCAAAGAGGATTCAACTGCAAAAGTCCATACTGGCCAAGATGTTCCAGAACATTCCCCGCCATTGCGAGGTACTTCAGAGGAATCGCCGCAAGTCGTTTTGCGCAATAGTGTTGTCCTTGACCACCAGAAGCCGCCGTTGTCTACCCGATCTTCCGATGTTTTGATAGGTGGCTTCTATTCTGGCAATCAGCGCTTTGCGCCTCTGGCACCGAGCACCTCAACTCGCGCCAAGCCCTCGGTCAAGACAGAATACCGTCGTCGCCGAGTAAATCCATCGGTTGAAGAATCGCCTCGGCCAAGCGCTGGTCATAGCCAAGAAGTGGAGTTCGACCTGACGCTCTCCATGCATAATATGACTGGCCCAAGCCACATTGACATTCTGGAAGTCACGCTGCCGAAAGACTGGCCGGCAAACGGCATCTTGAATATCGGAGTCGATGAAAATGAATTCTGCCCGGACGATTTCGATGGTCTGTACCTCGGCATCAGCGCCAAGGACGATGCTCCGACTGCCGGGCCGCGGCTGGTTCTGCATGTCCTGTCAAAGTGCTATCATCCGTCCATATATGCCTATGATCGCCTGGAGCTGGCCGGTTCTCGAACCATTCTCGGCCAGGATTGCCGTTTAACTTCCAGGCGTTTTATTGCCCCCAAAAATAGCGCCAACCTGCTTTGCCATCCTCCCGACGGTACGGGTGAACTTGGGCGTTTTCAGCGGCTGTGGACGGAGTTGTCAAATTTGGCGACCAAAGTCGATGGCGACCTGCTGGTCAAGGATGGCGAAGAGCTTGCGACAGGGGTGTATCTTGTTTCCGGCGACGTCAGGATGCAGGGCAGGTTTGCCGGCCCTTGCACACTTCTGGCTACTGGCAAAGTCGTGCTCAAGGGGCGGCGTCAGGAATGGCGCCCGGCAGTTGGCAATGCCTTGCTGATCAGCCAAGGTGCTATTTTCCTGGCTGGCGATGGAATCGTTTATCGCGGTGACATCTGCTCGCTCAGTCAGGTCATTCATGTTTTTGGCAGGCGACAGCATTTTTTAGGCGCTGGATTATGGGCCGAACGCGTTACCGTGAAAGGAATTGCCAATGCTTTCACGAGTTTGCTTGTTCCAGTAGTTGAAACAGAGGCAGGACCGTAAGCGATACATTGGAATGGCGGAATAACATCCTGCCGGAAAGGAAATTATGCCAGTTGTACATTTATCAATCATCAATCGATTGCCGCGGCCTTGGCGTCGCCCGGCCTTTCTGCTCACGATCATGTTAGGGATTGCGTGGTTGTTGCCGTCGACGGCTGCCGCTGAACCTATTGTTCGGATTCTCCGGGAACTCCATTCACGGGTGCGCTTGGTTCCTGGACGTGGCTATGGCCGCAGCCCAGAGCAATGCCTGGAGGAGGGCGCTGGCAACGCCTTGGAAATCACCTGTGCGGCAATGGCGGAACTGCGACGGCATGGCTATTCTTGTGAATTGGTCGCCGGCCAAGTTACCTTGAGCGAAGCCCAGGTCAAAGCCTGGTCTCCTCTCCCCTGGTCGGCTCGGGATGACGTCTTTGACGGTTTTTTGTTGGCAGAAGAACCGAATTCACCAGATATGGATTTGGCCTGGTGCCAAGTGCTGGCGCCATGGCTGCCCGGTTTGGGATTGAACTCCATCAATGCGCCGCAAGAATGCGCCAGGCAATGGATTAATGTGTTCCCGGCCTTGCATGGCATGGAGTCACTCCATCCGGAGGCCGTTGCCCTGGACAAGGCCGCAACCAGGCAGTGGCTGGCAAAAATCGTGACCCCGCTGAAGTTGACGAGCCTGAACCCAGCGCAGGAAGCGGCGTGGACAGGGACGTCTTTTCCTGGCAAATACCTGTCACGACGCCTGGATGAGGTGCTTTACCTGTTCAATGCCGACTATCACGGCTGGCAGCTGAGTGACTGGCTGCCGACACCGCAGGGCTTCCCAGGATATCGCCTGGCAGGCCCCATGAGCCTGCAACCTGTCTTGCTGAAAAAAGTCTATAAAACCAGTCCGGACGTCTTTCCCGAATGTCAGGCCGAAATCGTCCTGACCTTGAGCGATTCTGCTGGCGTCCTGACTCAGGCGGTTTTCCCGCAGACTGACCTGCACCATGCCAGCGTTGTCATCCATTGGCGGGAAGAAAAAGGGCAGGGCGGGACAATGGCCAGAAACGACGTTGGCGCAGATGTTTGCAACCTGAACGTGTATCCCGTCGTCACCTTGTCCGGCCAGATCATTGGCGATATGCTGGCTTCACGACCGTATGGCGCTGAGATCACGGTTTCCCTGTCACGCCGCCTGCGTGACGGTGCGTTGGAAACCGATCACCTGACTGGGCGTCTGCAAGCCGGAGCCTTGACCGTTCTGGCCATATCATCCGGCAGCATGGCAGCTGACGCAGCTGTCTTGGCTGCTGAGCGCTTTACTGACGATACGGCCGTCTTGACAGCTTTGGCGTTTCAGCTCCGCAGCCGCCAGGATCAGGCTCTCCGCCTGTTGGCAGGAGCATTTTCCGCAGCAACAACGGCGAATCTCCAGGCGACTTTATGTTCGCGCGAGGCGATTTTTCAACGCATTGAAGGCCAGCCAGTGCGTATTGGCGGTCAAACGCTGGTGACAGCGCCATTGACCCGCATTGACGTTGGACACTGGATGCTGGCTGACGATGAGTCCCCCGCAGTTCTTCGCGAGTTGACTTTGGCGGCTATGCTTACGCCTATCTTGGAAGCGGATGTGACCCTTGCCAAGACCTTGTCCTGCGATGTCCTTTCTCCCCTTGAAGTCCTGTCCGGGGCTTTGCAGCAATCATTGCCATTGTGGTGCGGCGAAGCGCATGCAGAACCCTTGCTTGAATATGTATCCAATTTGATGTCAGATGCTGCCTTAGGGACATTTTGTTTGCTGGACGCACCGGAATTGCCCTTTAGCAATCCCCAGGCGCTTTTGGCTCGGCTGCCGACCGGCGTCTGGCAGAGCCGCCTCCGTCACCACGGCGATTCACAAACCGTGTATAGGTCAGCGTCAGTAGTCCCTTGGCCGGATGAGGCAAAACAGGCTCGTGTGCGCCAAGACCTGGCGGCTGACATCGGTGCGGACTCAGCAACAGACGCCGCGCAAGGTTCCGAACTTTCCGCCGCAATCGCAATCTATTCAATTCTCGCTGCTTGCAGCCGAGAGGCAGAAGCGTCCTTGCCCGCACCAAAGTTAGATTTTCACACGATTGCCTTGCTTGGTGACTGGCGCCAACGCCGTATGCAGGCGTCAGGCTGGGTTGAGTTGTCAACCAATGCCGCAGTCTACGGCAGAAACGGCGATTCGTGCTTGATCAACCTTCGTACCGGCCAAGCTGACTTCTGGAGCGTGACAATACTGGATGCGGCTGGGCGGGAAATCACGGCCATGACTGGCGTTGAAAAAGATGTCCAACTGGCTTGGGATTTCAAAAATCGACAAGGACGCGATATTGCCGACGGCGTATATCGCATCCAGGCGACGACATGCAAGCAGGGAATGATTACATCGGCGCACGTCGGAATCATTCTAGATGGCGTCGCACCGGCAGTGACTGCCTCTGGGGAGTGGAAGCGAGTAGCGGCCGGAGATGTTCTCGATGTGCTGTTTTCGGTCGAGGACATTTCCACCACGGTCGTTTCACTGCGGATTGCAGCGCCGACTGGCGTTGTGCTGCTGCAAGAGGACGCTATCCTGAAAAGGCCTTCGGCCCAGGATGTTAAATGCCGCCGGGTGATGCTCGACAAAGCCGTTGCCGGCGCCTATCTGGTTCATCTGGTTGCGCGGGATGAAGCAGGAAACAGCACGTCGCTGGAAATCCCGGTTGCGGTGACGCCGCCATCGCAGCTGCCGGAAGCAGGACCGGCAACCGTCCTGGTCGCCATCCCGGGGTTGTCTCCTGAACACAGGGTCATTGCCGGAGATGTGGCTGTTCTGGCAACGGTCAACGGCTTGGCGGAATGCACGGAACTGGCGATTTACCTGGATGATGCGCTTCTGTTGAAAGGCGAGACCAACACCCGCGCCATCAACGGGTGGCTCACGGTTGACGGACTCGCCGAAGGACGGCATGTCCTCCAAGCCCGGGTCAAGGACAAGGACGAAGCAGAAATCCGTTCCGAAAACTTAGAATTCTACTACAGCCGTTTTGCCAATGACAACATCTCGCCGGAGATTACCCTTGCTGCCGGCGGTCTGCCGCCCCGGGATGTTCTTGATTTGGTTGTTTCTGCCTGGGATAATCAGGCCATGCACAGCCTGCAAGTTGTGACGAGTGACGGCACCCTAATCAAAGAATCGATTAGCATTGACAATTGCCAGGAATTGGTTTTGGGGTGCCTGCCGGTCACACTGGCCCAGTTGACGGCCGGCCTGGTTGTGACCGCCATTGACGCCAATGGCAACCAGAGCGCCAGGACAGTGCGCTATCCACTCCCACCAGTGGGAAATCCTCCTGAAGTTGAATTGATTGCTGACTTGCCGGCAGAGCCGCTGACCTCATTTCCGGTCACAGTCCTAGTCATGGCGCACAGTGACATGCCGCTGGCCGGCATAGCCATCCACATGAATGGTGTCATGTTCCGCGAAATGGCTTTTCCTGAAGGAGGTCTTATGGTGATCCAACTGTCAGAACATGATCTGCTGGCTGGCAACAATTTGCTGACGGCCCAGGCCTGGGACAGTGCTGGACGCTCCAGCTCCGTTGTCAGCTTGACCATCAGAACAGCGGTTTTTCATGATATCACCTGTTCGCCGAATCCCGTCCGCCCCTGGGACGGAACTGCTTCGGCAATCACTGCTGCCGCACGGTTGAAGTCACCTCAGGAGTGGCGGGTGGAACTGCTTGATGAAAAGGGCGTCGTGGCTGCCTCTGCAACCGGCAGCGGTGAATCCATCCATGCGGTGTTTCCAATCGCCGGTCTAACTGATGGCGACTACACCGTCCATTTTGCGATTCCGGCCTTGTCAGCGACTGCCGCTAGAAGCGTAGTCATCGACGCTGTCCGGGGCAATCCCAAGGCAGAGATCACCTCGCCAAGCGCCGACGCCATCGTCCAGGAAGGTGTCTTGAAAGTGCTGGGTTCGGCCTGCACCACTGAGTCTGATCCTGATGTCCGTTATGCGATCGAACTTTGGGATGATCATGGCGCGAAGCTGGGCTTGACAGCATGCGAACAACAAGGGGATTGGCTGCTGACCGTTGCGCCAGCATCTGGGGCTGAGCAACACGGTCAGGAAAATATCGTTTGGAGAGAGAAGGCTGTTGAGCAAGATTGCCTGGCTGTCCTTGACCTAAGCGGCGTCCACAACGGCCGTTATCGCCTGCGCCTGACTGTCCACCAAGGCGGGCAGGCGGTTGCTACGGAATTGTCATTCTCGCTTGACAGTCAACTAAAAACCGGCCAGCTGGCCTTTTCGGAAGAAGACCTCCGCGTCTCTTGCGGCGCTGTCGGGCTGCTTTTGAAGCGTTATTATTCCAGTGCGTTGCTCCGTGATTCCGGTCATGGCTATGGTTGGTCCACGACATTGACTGCCATGGACCCGGTTATTGACGACGAGCGGGTCAGCGTTACGGATGTCTCCGACACCAGGCTCTCTGTCCGCACCGGCGGCAGCCGCGATGTGACGGTGACACTGGCGGATGGCCGCCGTGTGACGTTCGCTTTCGCCCTGGAGGAAGGCGGCGCTTGGTCATTTTGCTACTATGCCGTCTGGCGCGGCCCGGCCGGCATGTCCGCCACTTTGACGCCAACTGTGGATAATCGCCTGATGACCCTGCCCGGCTTGGAGCCGTATTGGGCTGCTGCCGGGCCGCAGACGCCGTGGGAAAACTATGATTTTCCCGGTTTTGTCCTCACAGACCAGGATGGCGTCCAGTATGAATTGACCCGTGAATACCTCGGGGAGGCAGACATGCTTGGCGACGGTCGGGACGGCCTGGGGCTGTCGGCTGGGGAGTATGCGAACATTGCCGCCTATGGCGACCTTCGCCTGACTGGAATGCGTCTTCCTGATGGGAAACGCCTGGCTATTTCGGCCAATGGGGTTCAGTCCATCGGCGCTGATGACGATGCCGAAGAACTGCTGAAGTTTGAAACAGATGCCGCCACTGGACGACGCACCGCTGCTGTGATGACGCGGCCAAACCAGGTCCGGGTTTCATATAATTACGACCAGCTCGGAAACTTGCTGGAAGTCCGGCGGACTGTCAACGACGGGCAGGAACGCTTGCGGCGTCGTTACACTTACGGCCTGGCTGCGTATCCGCATCATATCACGGCCGTGCATGACGGCGCTGGGCGATTGCTGGCAGCATTGACGTACGATGCTGCCGGCAGACACGTCCGAACCACTGGGCCAGATGGCGCCAGCCGAGACCTGCTCGCCCAGCCAACCGCAGGATACGCCGTGCTCACTGATGCCCTCGGCCATGAAACCGTCTTCTTGCATGACAACGCCGGGCGAGTCCAAGCCAAAATCGGCCCGGACGGCGCACGGACAATGTATGAATATGATGACGCCGGTCGAGAGACGGCCGTCACCAATCCGTTGGGACATGTCACCCGTCAAGCCTATGACTCGGCCGGGCGTCTGCAATCGCGAACAAACGCGCTGGGGCAAACGACGTCCTACAGCTATCGGTCGGACGGGAACTGCCTCGCTGTCCTTGACCCGGCTGGCCGCACGGCGGAATATGACTATGACAATGCCGGCCGGATGACTGCAATTAAGACCTTTACAGGCATGCAGTTAGAGCGCGTCTATGACGCCGCTGGCCGGCCAGTAGCAATGCTTGGGGCAGGCGGCGAACAGGTCGCTGCCATTGACTACGGCTCTCATGGCCAACTGGAAGCGATTACAGAAGCCGGCGGCGTCCGCATGGATTTTGACTATGACCGGAATAATCGGCCACATGGGATGACCATGACGTATTTTCATCCGGAAGATGGTTCTGTGCACGAATTGGCGGCAGTCTGGGACTATGATGACGACGGGCGCCTGTGCCAGACTGCGGATTCCCTCGGCCATTGGCGCGCCTTTCAGTACGATGCTTCAGGGAAACTTGGGCAAGTCACTAACAGCAGTGGAGCATGGCAGCGACTGCGCCGTGACGCTGTCGGCCGCGTGGTGGAACGCTGGAATCAGGATGGCGACCTTGAGCGGACGGTTTACGACGTCGCCGGCCGTCCGACTCTGCATGGCAGCGGCTTAACGCTGGCGCCGGAAGACCTTGAACAGCCCCCGGCAGTGCTGACCTTTCCGATTGTCACTCAGTTTTCCTATGACCGAGACGGACGTCAAACCGCTGTGGCGACCTTGGCTGATGGAATCATCGAGTGTCAGGCCCTCGGAAACGAACTCTACGCCTGTCATGCCCGCAGCCCGGGCCGGGAAACGCGCCGGAAACAAGCTATGTATGATGCTGGCGGACAATTGATTGCCGAAGAATCAGCCACTGGCCTGCGGACGTTTTATCAACGCGATGCAATCGGTCGAATCATTGAGTTGACGATGCCAGGAGGAGGGCGCTGGCTGCGCACTTATGGGCCGATTGGAGAACTCTTGAGCTTAGCCGACCCCGTCGGCAACACCACCAGATTTGAATATGACGCCCGTGGATTGCTTTCAGCCCGAATTGCCGCCAACGGCGGTCGCCGGGACTATGTCTATGATGCACAAGGCCGCCTGCTCACAGTCATTGACGAGGTCGGGAATTGCCGCGAAACACAACGCGATTCCCAAGGCCAGCCATTGCGCCACCTCCTGCCGCCGCTGGACGAACGCGACGCGCCAGACGCAGCCTTGGCACCCTCCGGCTCTGCCGAGTTTGTCTTCCAATACCACTCCAGTAAAATTCTCACCGGCGTGCTCGACCCTCTGGGCCGCCTGACCAGGTATCGGCGGGATGAACTTGGCCGCCCGATCGGTGAATGTCTCCCTGACGGTCAGGAAAGTCAAATTTTCTATGCTGACGATGGCTTGCGCCCAAGCCGTCGGTTTGACTTTGCCGGCAATTGCACGACCTACTACTATCAGAACCATGAGCGGCTGCGGCGACGCACCCATGCCGGGGCAGGGGACAGCGACAACATCCTCCGTGAATATATCTGCTCGTATGATTCTTGCGGACGGCCACAGCAGATCACCCGCCAGGACTTTGACACCGGCCAGAGCCAAACGCTCGCCATGACCCACGACCATCTCGGACGCCTGCTGGAACGACGCCTGGATGAAGAACCTCCCGTCAGCATGGAATACGATCTGGACGACCGGGTCACCCGCTTGACGACGGATATGGCCGAGTGCCGCTATGAATATGGCGAAAATGGCCTTTGCGCACAAGTCAGCGTGACGATAACGCCCGGTGTTGACGATGATTATCGCCTCGAATATGATCAGCGCGGTCTCCTGGCCAGGGTGGATTTCCCGGACGGCGGCTGCACTGCCTGGGAATGGGACGCCCAAGCCAGACCCGCCGCCATCCGACACTTGGATAAGACCGGCCAGGTGCTCTACGCATGCGAAACGACCGCTGACGCTGCCGGGCGCCAAACCACGGCTTTGGAAACAAGACAACTGGCTGACGGCAACCACCAGGAACGCCGTCGTCAATGGCAGTATGACGCCTGGGGAAGGCTGCGCCGGGAAGAGTCCGACGCACCGGGAGCAAAACAAATGTGCTATGTCCAGGATTTCTATTATGACCTGGCTGGCAACCGTTTAGCCGACTATCGACAATACGCTGACGGTGAGTTTCTCCTCCGTCAACGCAGTTTTGACGTCAACGACCGGCTGCTGACAGAAACGAGCAAAACAGCTGAACAAACCATCCAGCGCGATTTTGTCTGGGATGACAACGGCTCTCTGACCGCCGTCTATCACCAAGGTCGACAAGAGCCGGAACGACAATTCATCTGGGATTGCGAAAACAAACTGACAGCAGTCATTATTGTCAAGCATGACGAACAGGGCCGGAAAGCCGGAGAACAGCGGATAGACTACACCTATGATGCCGAAGGACTTCTATCCAGCCAGGTGACGACAACCATCGCTGACGACGGGAGCGTTTCCCGGCAGGAAATCCGCTTCCGCAGCCTTGGTTTAACCCCGGATACCGTCCCGCAACTGCTGGAAACGGTTGAGAGCCGGGACGGCGTCATCGTTGACCAGCGTTTTTGTCTTTGGTCAGGCTCGCTATTGGCTATGTATTCCAGTCGCTTGGGTCGACTGCGCTGCCTGACTGACAATGCCGGCAACGTGCGCGGATTTTTGGGGCAGGGCGATGTCGCCGCTGGTTCGCCCGCTGACTATGATTCGTGGGGACAGCCATTGCCCACTGGCGTGACGCCTGAACCAGGCCTCGGCTTTGCCGGCGAATGGCAAGACCCGACCACCGGCTTGGTGTATCTGCGTTCGCGGTTCTACTGGCCGGAAGTCGGCATTTTCATTTCACGTGACCAGCACCCCGGTGATCCAGAGCAGCCCTTGAGTCTGCATCGTTATGCCTATTGCCGCAATGACCCGGTCAACTATCGTGATCCGACCGGGTGCTTCGGCATGATCCTGCTTCAGGCCGCAATGATGTCTGGCAGTGGGCCGCCCATGCTCCGATTCTGGCGCGGCGGAATTGAATATCTGGCTGGAAAATTCGCAGACCCGGGGATGACCCTGGTATTTTCAGCCAAGCCCCGCGGACACGACCAGGCCACTGTCATCGTACATGGACTTCAACATCACGCTCCAGGTTATGCCGACGATTTTATCGGTCTGCTTAAGGAGCACGGCGTTGAGCATGACTATTATCAGTTCGTCTGGTCTGGCTGCCAGTTGGCTCAGGTTCTGCTGCCGCCGAATCCGATTCATCATGGCATTGCCTTGGCGAGCCTGACGCATTGCTTGGCGACCCTGCCAGCCAAGGGCTATGCCAAAATCAACGTGGTCTCACACAGTTGGGGAACCGTGTTGAGTCGCGATGCTCTCAATCGCCAGCCGGTGACTTTAAACAGCTGGGTGACTATGGGGTCGCCGCTGTCTGCCGACACAACGCCGCGCTTCCCGTACCAAGGTTGGATGAATATATTCACCCGCTCTGACTGGATCGTGCATTTGGCGCCCTTCGTTTATGCCATCGGCTATACAAATAGCGCCACGCCCCTGTTCATGCAGACGCCGCCCCCCCTTAAGATTGACCTGGGAGGCCAAGCCAATGACGCTCATGGCGTCTATTGGTACGATCCACTCAGTTTGGCCAGAATCGCCGCCATGCTCAAACTGTAGGCCAATTTCTCTAAGCATCTTTTGGCCGCGCCGGGCCGTTATATTCAGTTCGTAAAAATCATCAGGAATCCGGCGATGGCGCCAAGCAGGTATCCGAGCAGCTGGATTGCCACCAGTTGCTTCCCGGAGACATTGTTGATGGTGCTGTGGACTTGACGCATGTCCATCGCCATGACCGATTTCTCGATTTTGCCAGGCAAGTCAAGCTGGTGGATAATGGCGTTTTTGTCGTTTTGCAAACGCTCAAGGATGAACGCCTGGGCCGGCGGCAAAAGATGGTTGAGGATGACTTCCCAGACCTGGTCTTGGCGAAGCCATTGGTCAACCAGAGCCGGGAGGTTTTCCTCAATAGCGTTGCGGAAAAATTTTTCGGCCTTTTCTTGGTTTTTGGCGAGCAATTCTTGCAGTTTCCCGGAAGCCGCCTGGCTTTGCAGGTAGTCGCGTATTTTGAGCGCCAGTTCGACCAGTTGTTCGCAGATGGCCTCCTGAGTCTCAGCGTCGCTCAGCCGGTCTTCAAGCTGTCGCTGAATCTGCTCCCAGTTCAGGTGATCAATCAATTTAGCGGCAAAGTCATCAACCGGCAGCCAACTGCACAAGTTTGGGAATTCCTGCCGGATGTACGTCTCTGTGGCATCGCGGAATTGCCGTTTGATGGCGACGGTCAACTGAGGGGCCTTAAGCTTAATTTCCCGGATAATCACCGTAGCCGCCATCTGGCGGTTCTTTTCCACATCCAGCCATTTCACGACGACGTTATCAAACAGCGCATAGAGATTCTCCGAAGTGAAATTGCGCTGTACAGCAGCGCGAACCGCCTGCTCAAGATAAGGGAAGAGAAAAGCCGCAATCGCTGATTGGTGCTTTTTCAGGTAAAAATTGACTTTTTGCCGGATATCTTCGAGCAGAGATGGATTTTGCAGATAGGCCTTGACGACGGCGCCGAGTTGGTTGGCCAGCTCAGGCGGAGGCAGTAGGTTTTCGGAAATGACATCGCCGAGTTTTACAGCTAAATTGGCTTTTTCCCGCGGAATGACGCCTTGAATAAAGCCGAAATGCTTGTCATAAGGCTTGAAAAGAAGCCAGATGGCGATGTAGTTGGTCAGATAGCCAACCGCAGCAGCGACCAGCACCGGCATGATCCAGGCGTCAAACCAAGGCGGCCAAAGCGACGCGCCAAAGACCTTTCTTGCTATCACCGCCGCCAGCAGCAATGCTATGGTCAGCCAGCTAAGCAGCTTGATGACAAAATCAAGTTTCTGCAAACCGTTGAATGATGTTGTTTTCTCCATCGGAATCTTTAATTTATGTGAAAAATTTTGTATGGATAGGAATTAATTTTGGCCGAACAGGTATTTTTCAACATCAGCCTGTTCAAAGATGAATCCGCCCCAGACCGAGAAGGCCCACAAGCCTTGTTCTTTGAACGCCTCGGTAGAGCACGACTCTTTGCTTTCCAACGCCGACGTCAGGTCGCGGATCAGTGAGCACATAATCCCCCGGCGAGTCATGTCAATGCGTCCGCAAGGCGAGCTGACCAGACAGGCGTTGACGGCAAAGCCGGTGTAAATCAGATGATTGACCCCGTGCTTACGGCACCAGGCGAACAGCTGTCCGCTCGTGCAGGCGACATCCTCATCCGGTTCCGGCATCACGCCAAAGTCGCGAACACGTATTTCCTGCGTCCGCCGCAGCTCTTCAAGGTGGTCGCCGTACAGCACCCGGTCATAATGCAGTTGACGCAATTGCAACAACACCGGGTCCGGCTGGATGGCCTCCAAAACCGGCTCCTCCGGGCACAGCGCCTGCACCCGAGCATAGCCGGGGAGTTTGTCGATGCTGCGTTCGTAACCTGCGCCGACATGAATGACATTAAAGCCGCTAGCGCGCAATTTTTTCATAAAACCGGGATACTTGTCTCTGATTATCACATCGCTGCGGGGCACGTAGTCGACCAATTTATAGTACACTGCGCCGTCGCCTTCTTTGTCTCCACAGTCCCAGGCGTGCATCACAACCACCGCTGTATGAGCCGGCGCAATTGGAATCAGGTCTTTTTTCCAGCCGCCACAGCTTGACCGAGGATAGGGCAGGCTGGGGTCAACATCATAAGTCTGGTAATGCCAGGCCGGAACTTGGATAACAGTGCCGTTGTCCGGCTTTTTTTTGCTTGATTCACCCATAGTGGCTATGTCCTGACTGAATAACAGTGCTATGATACAGCAAGCGGCTCCACGCTACCCGGATGTGGCTTCATACTCCAAGGAGGAAGCATGAATCCGCAAAAAAAGTATTCTAGCCTTCATCAATCAGTTTTTCAAATTCATCTCGGGATATTTGATCACCCTCGCTCAAGTTGAAAAACTAAACGCAACCTGATGAATTTGATTTGGAGCGTGCCTGGAGTATGGTAGTGGCAGGGAAATTGCTCTGATTCCATGAACAGATGCGCAAGCGCTGCCAAAGACAGGCGAAAGCAATGTTGTGACGATATTCAGGAAAGGCGGGCAGGAACGATGTTGCCGACAGTCGATTTTTGTGGATTGACGATGACGCGTTTGCTGATTGGGGCAAATCCGTTCGGCGGTTTCAGCCATCAGAACAAGGCCAGGGACGACGCCATGCGCACCTACCATACACCGGAACGGATTCTGGAAACCTGGGATCGAGCCTGGAATGCCGGCATCAACACTTTTGTCACTAACAATGAGACTGCGCACGTCATTGAGACGACACAGCGCTATCTGGCCATGGGCGGGCCGATGCAATGGATAGCTCAGGTTTCCTTTCGCACCTTCGAGAGCATGGAAGATGCTATTGACCTGGTAGCCGCTATCGGTTGCCGAGCAATGTTTTTTCACGGAGGTCTGATTGATCGATTGTTCGCCGAAAAGGACAGCGCCACACTCCGGCAATGGGTGAATTATGCGAAGGCCAAGGGGGTTCCGGTCGGCGTCGCCGCCCACAACCTTCAGGCTCACGAATGGGTCCACGCCATGAACATCGTCGATTTCCATTCCGTGCCATTCTTCAACTGTGGCAGCGTCCACTCCAAAGCGGGCGGCGAGAAATTCCAGCTGGAAGACATGGCGCAGGCAGTGGCGTTGATCCGTGCCTTGGACAAGCCCTGCATCGCCTACAAAATCCTTGGCGCCGGCCGAATTGATCCGGTCATGGGCTTTGATTACGCATTGCGTAACATCAAGCCTGGCGATGTCATCAATGTCGGCATGAACCGACTTGACTGCGACAACATGGTCGAGGAAAACGCCGATTTAGTGACACGTCTGCTGGGCTGAAGCCTTGGGCGGTGGTTGGCATGTGGTTGAAGATAATGGACTAACCGCCAAGAGTTCAAGAAAAAAGCAGAAATCAGGACATGAAAAAATATCTCGTCATATTGCCCTGGGTTGCTTTGCTGTTGACTGGCTGTGCGACGATTCAGGCAATTTATGAGCGTACGAGTGACAATCCCCCCAAGTCGCCATATCCTGCGTTACGCATGGATTTGAGCGTTATAGATTACCTTTGCAGCCCGCAGTACCGCTGGAAAATGCCGATATATCAAAGGGCGCTGGGTGTGGTATTTTTCACTCTGGACACCCCGATATCCATATTCACTGATACATTTTTCTTGGGGTTGGATTTATCAACCGCGAAACAAGCCAAAGCTGAATCTGATAAAGACGCCAACCCAGAATGAAGCCTCCCGTTTATTTCTTGGCTTCTTTTTACTTTTACAGAAAGATTTCAACTTGCTACTGCTTCTGCGAAGCTGTTCGCTCTCAGTCATAACCCATGCTGGTTCAAGATGTTGCGCATGACCTTGCTCATCTCGTCATGGTCCAGTGTGTTCGGCTCCATGAAACTGCCGTTGCTGTAGTTATTCCAGGAAGAGACGATGATAATTCTGGCCTGAAGCGCAAAAGCTTGTCGGAGACCTTCTGCAAATGCGTTGCCGCGACGTCGTGACAGCGGCCATTGGGTCGTCTTTTCATCCCAGTCCACCGGACTGCTGCCGCCATGCTCGGCAACACGCACCCACTGGACGCCTTCCTTTCCTAATGCCGACTGGCCTCCGTCTTGCCCAGAGGGCATTGCCGGCCAGTCCCGCCCAAACAAGCGACAGCTGCAAGTCGAATACGGGTCCGGCATCAGGACGACCTTTTCGCTGAAACCTATAAATGGCTTTCCATCAAGCTTTAAAACAGCTGCAAACGACAACAGATTCTTGCTCTCAAGATAGCGGGTGACATTTTCCTCCCGCAGTGTCACCGGCTTTGAAGGCGCCAACAGCAGGCCGACTTTGAAAATAGGCGCCGGGGTATAGGTTGGGGTAGGGGAACTCGGCGACGGCGCCGCTGCCAATGCCAGAAATTGGCCAATGGCATCTACCGTGACAGGATTGGCCAAGTCCTTGGGGGTAATAGCCAATAAAACACCGTCAAAACCGACGTCCCGCATGCGTGCCAGATCGCGTTCCATGCGGTGTACCGTCCATCCGGTGTATGACGGCAAAGGCGACACCTCAGTAGGCAGATTGCTGAAATCAGGATAGGGGTGGTAGATGGCCAGCAACAACGGGCGAATTCCAGCCGGGTAGGGCGTCGGCAAAGAGGCTTTCTGTCCTGACAATCCCCCGCAGGAGGGCAATAGGCATATGACAACTGCAATCAAGGCCAAACGAATAAAAATGTTTTTCCAATTACGCATGAAATTGATGCCGAAAATATGGTTAATATGCAAAATTTTGTAATGAGCGCTTGTAGCCCATCCACTTAGGCTGCCGTACGTAGTTCAAGCTCTAGCTTGCCGCATGTCCCTCGCTTGCAGGAGCACGTAGTTCAAACTTTAGTTTGCTGTATGTCCCGCAGGCTTTAGCCTGCTTACATCTCACGTATCTCGCACGTAGTTCAAACTTCAGCCTGCCATACATCCCTCGCTTGCAGGAGCACGTAGTTCAAACTTTAGTTTGCTGTATGTCCCGCAGGCTTTAGCCTGCTTACATCTCACGTATCTCGCATGTAGTTCAAACTTCAACTTGCCGTATGTACCTCGCTTGCAGGAGCACGTAGTTCAAACTTTAGTTTGCTGTATGTCCCGCAGGCTTTAGCCTGCCGTACGTAGTTCAAGCTTTAGCTTGCCGTATGTAATAATGGTTGTTGTTACTTATTGATATAGAATGCATTAAATGCGTTTCTTTCGTCTATTTTATCCACTTCCAGTGCGCACCAGACGTCTTGCAATCAGTCCGTAAGAGGCGGCTGCTTTGCCTTCTTTGAGGGCTTGTCTGGCCGACTGAAATCCGGGCAGTCCTGCATAGGTTCCACCTCGCGGTCATGACGTGCGCAACGGCTCAGGAAGGGATGTTTGACATAATACCGGCAATCGCGGCAGAAATGACCGCCGCCGGACGCCGCGTCCAAACCAGCATCGCTAAGGCGCGTTTTGCAGCGTGATGACGGCGGCAAGGCCGAATCGCTATCACCAGCATCAGACCCGTCGGAAGTCGAACGCGCGTCCGAACCAAATAAATACACCGAAAGGGCAGATTGTTTGCGGGCATTGCCAGTTGACGTTGCAGGCTGCTTGGACGTCGAATCCTCAGCCGCTTCAATTCTGGCTCCGCAAAAACCGCAGGCGAGGTATTCCTCCAGCAATGTGAAACCGTCATACCGACGTTTCGTCTGCAGAATTGTCATCATCCCGCAATGTGGACAACGACTCTTGCCTGAACTGTCTGATGCGCCGCCTGCGCCGGCAAAACCATGTTTTTCGGGACTGTCGTGTTTCATGGTCATCTATCGTCAGTTAATAATGACACTTGTGGGGTATCTCTAAAATGTAACCCCGTTCCTTGAGGGCGCAACCAGCACAGGCCAAGATTGCCAATCCACGAGATTAGTCAATATAACGTCGCATAATATAGATTATGTATAATCAAAGACGTCTTACGCAGGCGTTAGTTACAATCACAACTCATTGATTATTAGCATGATGAATTATATTGCCCAGCGCCCTGTTGATAACTTCCGGATAAGTTATTCAGTTTATTTGGGACATTTTAGCTTCGCTGACAATAGGATTATTGTTCCGCGCTGCCTCCAAACTTGTCTGCGCCTGTGGTTGACGGTTAGCCGAAAAGGACTTACATTAGCTTTAAAAGCCATAGCCTTAGTATGTTTAGCGGTCAATTTCTCTTTGTTGAGCCGCTTGTCCGGAAAACTTCATAAAAACGGTGACATTATGACCCAGTTGCGCAAAAACATCCTTTTGGACACGGACATTGGCACGGACATTGACGACACTTGGGCTCTTGGCCTTCTTCTCAACTGTCCTGAACTCCGGCCTGGCTTTGTCCTCACGGCCACCGGCGACACCCTTTATCGTGCCCGCTTGGCCTGCCGCATTCTTGATGAAATCGGTCATTCAGAGGTTCCGGTTGGCGTCGGCATTCCCACTGATTTCTCCCACGCTGCCTGCAAACAGGAGGCCTGGCTCGGAAATTATCAGCTGGGAGATTATCCAGGAGAGGTTCATCAGGACGGCATTCAAGCTGCTGGGGAATGGCTGCAACGCACAGAGGCAGCGACTGTCATCTCCATCGGTCCGTTGACAAACGTCGCGGCTTTGTGCGCCCGGCATCCGGACTTGATTGCGCGCTGTCATCTTATCTCCATGCTCGGCTCGATTGCCAAAGGCCACCGCGATGCTGAGGGCGTCATCAGCGAATACAACGTCCGCGGCGACATTCCTGGCGCCCAGGCGGTGTTCAAGGCGCCTTGGAAAAGCGTCACCATCACCCCTCTTGATTCCTGCGGAAACATCGTTTTGGCTGGCGAGCGATATCAGCGTTTTCTTGCCTCTAATCGCCCTATACCGCGTTGCATCCGAGAGAATTACAGCGTCTGGCGCAAGCAAGACGCTGCTTCCCCGCCGTTGCAAAGCTCGGTGCTTTTCGATACGGTTGCCATCTACCTGGCTTTTGCAGAGGAACTCCTGGTGATGCGCGAGCTGAACATTGAAATTGACGATGCCGGCTTTATGCGGGAAACTGCGGCCGGCCGCCCGGTTCGCACCGCTCTGGACTGGAAAGACAAGGAAGCCTACCTTGATCTTCTCCTTGAACGCCTCCTTGCGTGAAAATGTCGCCAATCAACGAAAGGGAAAAATCACATGACGTACGCTCCCGACGCAACTCGCTACACCAAAATGTCCTACCGCCGGTGCGGCGCCTCTGGTCTGAAACTGCCTGCCGTCTCGCTTGGCCTTTGGCATAACTTCGGTTCGATTGATGTCTATGAAAACGCCCGAGCCATGGCGCGTACGGCGTTTGACGCTGGCATCACCCATTTTGACCTTGCCAACAACTACGGTCCTGAACCAGGTTCGGCGGAAATCACCTTTGGACGCATCTTGCAACAGGATTTGCACCAGCATCGTGATGAACTGGTCATCTCCAGCAAGGCTGGATACTTGATGTGGCCTGGCCCCTACGGCGAATGGGGCTCGCGGAAAAACTTAATCGCCAGCTGCGACCAAAGCCTCAAACGCCTTGGAATCGATTATGTCGATATCTTCTATCACCACCGTCCTGACCCTGAAACACCGCTGGAAGAATCCATGCTGGCCTTAGATCAGATCGTCAAAAGCGGCAAGGCCCTCTATGTCGGAATCTCCAACTACAATGCTGAGCAAACCCGCAAGGCAGCGGCCATCATGCGGGAATTGAAGACGCCGTTCATCATCCATCAGATGCGGTACAATATCATCAATCGCCAGCCCGGCGCTGACGGCTTGCTCCAAGCCATACCCGAGGAAAAACTGGGCGCTATTGTCTTTTCGCCGCTTGCCCAAGGCCTATTGAGCGACAAATACTTGTCCGGAACCATCCCGCCCGATTCTCGCGCTGCCCGTAAGCATTTCCTGAAGCCGGAGACCTTGACCCCTGCCTTGCTGTCGGCCTTGACAAACCTCAATGACCTAGCTGCGCAACGCGGCCAAACCCTGGCTCAGATGGCATTGGCCTGGCTGTTAGCTCAGGAGGACTGGGTCACCAGCGTCCTCATCGGCGCCAGTCGACCTGCCCAGATTACTGATGCGGTCAAGGCCTTGGACAACATTGAGTTTTCCCAGGAGGAACAGGCTCGCATTGACGCCACCCTGCCATAAGGGCGTCAGGGCAGCGCTTATGCGTCGCCTCTATGACTCCCAATTATATTCCATCTCACCCAGGGCTGCGCCGCCCCCTGCCGGAGCCGCTTACCCTGGGCTTTTATGTTGCTGGCTCTGCGAGTCTTGGTTAAGCCGGCTATGCCGGCGTGTTCTATGCAGTTGAGAGGTACTGCACATGTTAATTGTTCGTTCAACATGTAGTTGCGCCTCGGCGTGCGGCGGTGACAAAGCACGCGAAACGTGGCGGTCTGCCCTTGTGGCAGACGAGGGCGGGTGGTATCCGCCTGACAACGAAATCGCGAGCCCTAACGCAAGTGAACCCGTTTCGGCCTCGTTACGCTGTTGGCGTCGGCTATCCCCCCAA
>JAAZKI010000538.1 GCA_012799905.1 Lentisphaerota bacterium
GCACCCAAAAAGCTCCTGTCGGCATTGAGAAAATGGTGGGTTGGGGTATCTTATTTAAAATAGCGTACACCCCACCCTGACAGGCCATCCAACTGCCCCACCCTACCGCCTGTCATTCACCCCCCCAACAGCTAGGAAACACCATTATGTCAGCAACTGTCACTTTCCAGAAAACCATCCCTGTCCGTCATGAAGTTGACGTATTTGTCGCTGGCGGCGGCCCGTCCGGCATTGCGGCTGCGCTCGTCGCCGCCCGCGAAGGCCGTTCCGTCTTTTTGGCGGAATCCCATACTTGCCTGGGGGGCATGGGCACAGCCGGGCTGGTGCCGGGCTTCTGCCAATTCGGTGACGGCGTCAATTTCCTCGCCGCTGGCATTGGCAGCGAGGTCGACCGTCTTCTGACCGCCGAAAAGGGCGAAATCATCACGGGCACGGCTCGCTCCATCCCTGCCGAACCCATGAAACGCGTCTACGACCGCATGATGATGGAGGCCGGGGTCGATTTCACCTTCCACACCAATGTCGTTGATGTGGTCTGCCGAGATGGCGTCCTGGACATGGCCATCTGCTCCGCCAAAAGCGGCTTTTTCGCCGTCAAAGCCAAGATGTTCATCGACGGCACCGGCGAAGGCGACCTGGCCGTCTTTGCCGGCGCCAAGTTTGAAAAAGGCGACGAGGACGGCACCACCATGCCTGGAACGCTTTGCAGCGTCTGGGCAGATGTTGACTACGACAAGTACCTGGAAGCCAAGCCGGACCGCCGCGCCCTGCTCTACCAGGCCTTTGAGGATGGCGTCTTCACGGTCAATGACCCGCATCACCCCGGCATGTGGCGCCTAGGCCGGCACCTGGCCGGCGGCAATATCGGCCATGCCTTTGGCGTTGACGCCTCCGACGAACGCTCCTTGACCCATTTCCTGATCGAAGGCCGCCAGCGCATGCCTGAATTCGAGCGCTTCTACCGCGAATATATGCCCGGCTTCGAAAAACTCGTCCTCGTACAGACCGGCTCCCTGCTCGGCATCCGGGAAAACCGCCGGATTATCGGCGACTATGTCCTCAATGTCGATGACTTCATCGCCCGGGCTGTTTTTCCGGACGAAATCGGCCGCTACTGCTACCCGGTGGACATCCACCCCTCCCAACCCAGTGCGGAAAAATACGCTGCCTTTGAAAAAGAATTCCGCGAGCAACTGCGCTATTCGACGGGCGAGAGCTACGGCATTCCTTACCGCATCTTGACGCCGGTGGGCTTTTCCAACCTGCTCGTTGGCGGCCGCTGCGTCAGCTGCGACCGTAAAATCCAGGGTTCGATCCGGGTTATACCCGGCTGCTACATCACCGGCCAGGCTGCGGGCATGGCCGCCGCCATCGCAATTGAAAACAATACTGACACACGCGGCTTCCCGGTGTCTGAACTGCAAAAGCGGCTGCTCAAAATCGGCGCTTTCCTGCCAAATTACAAAGACTGAAGCGCGCTGACAACGCCAGACCATAATCTCAGTCATTTGCTTACCGGGGAGCGAAGGAACACAACACCTTCGCTCCCCTGGCATTTTACATAAAATGGTAGTAGATCAGCCATTGATACTCGGAGTTCCGGTGAGCTTCAGAGCCAGGCCTCCCGGATAGAGCGCTTGAGTGGACAGTGGACAATGGACGTTAGTGGACGTTAGTGGACGTTAGTAGACGATGGACTATGGACAGGAGTGGACATTAGTGGAGAGTGGACGTGGACGTTAATGGATGTTAGTGGACTGAGAAGCGAAGGCACGTGTCCCACACAGGCCTTCAGTCGGCAAAAATGTATCATGCTTACAGTCATGCCCC
>JAAZKI010000081.1 GCA_012799905.1 Lentisphaerota bacterium
CGGCAGATACCAAGTACGGCCAGCCGCCGTGCCAGATGACGTCACCGACGGCAGGTTCGAATCCGGCCGGAAGGTCGGCAGCCAAAAGGAAGAAGTCAGCGAAGCGGACGTGGACGGAGAAGCCGTCGGAATCGGTGGTGACGGCGTGGGTCGAGCCGCGGCGGGCGCGGGCGTGGGCGACGTCTGCGCCGTCACGACGATAGAGGGCTTTGGGGCAGCTGCTGAGCTGGGCTACCAGGATGTCCTCGCCGGCTGTCTGCATGGCTTATTCTCCGGATGGCTGCGCGACCTGGGGGGTGCGGATTACGTAAACAGGCCGGCGGTCTTGAGCGCGGCGACGACGGCGGCGAGGTCGGCGCGGTTGGCGTTGATGGCGGCGGCGATGGCGTCATCGTCATCGGCGTAGGTGCCGGTGACGGCGACTTCAGTGGCGGTGGGGGTTGGCGCGGTCTGGGGAGTGGGCACGGTCAGGGCGCCGAGGTTGCTGGCGTTGAGCAGCACCCAGAGGGTGCTGCCGCGGTCGGCAATGGCGCGGCCGATGTAGCCGCCGGAGGCGGCGGTGGTGGTGAACTTGGAGCCGTCCCAGTAAACCAGGGTGCCAAAGGCGATGCTGTCAGAGCCCTTGGGTCCCTCGATGACGCCCTCGATGCGGAGGGCGCCGAGTTTGCCGGCCTCGATGCCGCGCAAGGCGGCACCGAAGAAGTTGTCGGCGATTTTGACGACGGCGCCGGCGGACACTGCCGATTGCGGCCGGTAGTCTATGCTGCGGCCTTCCTGGATGAATTTAGCCATGGTTTGTGCCTCCTATGGGGATGGTTGGCATTTATGGATGGTGTGGATGCTGCGGATGGTTGGGATTATGGGCTGGGGGTGGCTCCGGCGACTTTGAGGCCGGCGGCGGGGTCCATCTTGCGGACGCCGAAGTCGTAGTATGCGCGCCAGCTGAGGCCCAGCAAGTCGAAGACCAATGCGCTGGACTCGATGGTCGGGGTCTCGATGCCGTTGAGGAAGACGACCTGGATGGTGGCGCGGAACGAGGGCTTGGCCAGCAGATAGTAGGCTGTCGAGGAATAGCCGGGGATGGACTCGTCTTCGAGGTACGGCGACTCGACCGGGGTGTATTTGCCGGTGTGCGGGTTGCCGTTCGGGATGACCTTGGGGGTGTTGCCGGTGCCGATGACGATGATCTGCTTGTCGTTGAAAAGCTGGGTGGCCAGGGTGGTCAGGCTGGGCGGAACCAGCAGGATGGACGGCGGGAAGCCGAGCAGGCGGCCGCTCTGGTCGCGCAGCTTCATGAAAGCCTTGCGGGCGGCGGTGAGTCCATCCACCGAGAGCGGGTCGTTGGCCAGCAGGTTTTTGTTGGCTTCGCAGAAGAAGGCGGAGTTGTTCATGAATTCAGTCCAGAAGACCTCGTTGAGCTTGATCGCGCCGTTGAGTCCCAGTTCGGTGGGGGTGGCGGTGAGGGCGCCGAGGTCATCGTTGATGATGTCCTTGCGGGTGACGCCCAGCAGCTGGCCGAAGGTCGTGGCCTGGTTGCGGTATTCGACCTCGCTGTATTCGCCGTGCTTCAGTTCGCCGGTGGGGCCGACTTCGGAGAAGCCGCCGCCGGCAGCCAGGCGGTAGAAGACGATCTCGCGGAAGTCGTCCACCCGGCGCCGGGCGGCGATTTCGCGCCAGGAGTTGTCAACCTGGCCGAAGCCTTCGAGGAGCGCCCGCTCGATGACGCCGCCGAGCAAGCCGCTGAGGTTGACCGGGGAGACGCCGGAGGCGCTGGCAGTGATGGCCTGCTGGCAGACACTGTGCCAGTTGCCGGCGGTGAGGCGGCGGGGAAGGCCCATGCCGCCATTGGCGGCGGCGGCCTCGATGATGAGTTCCTGGAGGCTGATGTTTCCGCGCCAGCGGTGGTTGGCGTTGTCCAGCGCTTCGCGGCCGTAGGCGGCCTCAATGGCCTGGGCGTCAAAGCCGGCGGCCTGCCAGGCGGCGGCGGCCAGTATGGGCTGGGTGATGCTGTTGTCGCGCTGCTGGATGTTGGGCATGGCGGGGGTGTAGCTGGCGTTGATGGCGTCCAGCACGGCCCGGCGGGTGGCGTCGGCGGTCCAGCCGCCCTGGCGGGCCTGGATGCCGATTTCCGGATGGCGGACGCAGATGGCGTCGATTTCGTTGACGCGCTGGCGCTCGGCGGCGATGGCGGCCTGAATGGCGTTGCTGCTGTCGGGCTGCGGTGCGGGGGGAGCCGGTGCGGGCGGTGCGGGCGGTGCGGGCGGTGCGGATGCCGCTGCCGGTGCGGCGGCCTGGATTCCCGCGGTGGATTGCGGGGGCGGTGCATTCATCGCGGCTTCTTCGGCGGCGACGCTGCTGTTGATGGTTTTGAGGTGGGCGATGATTTCGGCATCGCCGAGGTCGCCAAGACTGTACTTGGCCTGGATGTACTTGCGGAGTTTTTCGGTCAGCATGTTGCTTGGTTCCTTTTGGTTTGGGGCTGAGGGGGGGAGGGGTATGTTCAAAGCAGCGGAAATCTTCAGCTGGGTGTCGGCGCAGGCGCCGGCGGCCACCAGGCTGACCTCGTAAAGGTTGGCTTGACGGGCGATCAGGGCGGGGCCGTGCACTTCGCGGCCGTTGACCTGGGCGGTGGCGCCGGGACGAACCTCCTCGATGCTCTCGGGAATCGCCCCGACGGAAAGCTGCCAGGGGATGCGCTTGCCCATGGCAATGATCTGTTTGGCGGATTCGGCCTCGGGGTCGATGCCGCCGGAAATGCGCAGTTGGTTGCCGCTGATGCTGGGTGTGACTACGCCGAGGCGAGAGAGCGGCGAGTTGTAATGGTTGTAGAGCAGCGGCACCTGGGCGCGAATGCTCAGGCCGCTGAGGTCGATGTAGATGGGGCTGCGGCTCCAGGGCTGAACGATGGCGCCGCCGGAGTAGGCGACGCCGCTGATGGCGGTCAGGCCGTCGGTGGAAAGCTGCTCGATCTCGGCGATGGCCTGGATGGGGGTGGCCGGCGCGTTGGCCTGGATGGGCGGCAAGGGCTTGGCGAATTGGTTCAGCATGGGCGGTGTCCTTCGTTTTATTCTTTTATACGCTTGGCCTTTTTGTCATCGTCGCCGGAGTCGGGGGCGAAGCTGGGCGTTTGCTGAGGGGCCATCCATGGCATGGGAGGCAGGCCCAGGCGGGCGCATTCCTCGAATTCGCGGCGACGCTGGCGCAGGACGTTGTGGTAGTCGCGGCCTTCGCGGGCGCATTCCTCGGCCAGGGTGGTCACGCCGTTGGTCAGGCGGGCAGCCTGGGCGTTGGCCTCCTTGATGGGGTCGACGTGCTCGAAGCCGTCCCACATCCAGCTGTGACCGGCGCTGTCGATGCGGTAGTCGGCCGGGTGCAGCACCTGGTCGTATTCCTCCCAAGCGGCGAGGATGCGGTCGAGGATTTCGACTGCGATGTTTTCGCGCTCGATGAGCAGCTTCTTGTGATAGACCTGGTGGTCGAGGCGGCCGGAGGCGTAGTTGTAGTCGCTTGAGTTGCCGGAAGCGATGTTGAAGGGCATGGAGAAGACACGCGCCGCCTCGGCGATCTTCGCGTCCTTGAAAGTGACGTAGGTGGCGGTGGGCTGCTCAGCCTTGAGTTGGCTGGCTTTGTACCCGGCGGGAAATGAGAGGCCCATGTTTGAGCCATGTACGAATTCCCCCGGGCCGCCTTGCAGGTCAAGAGCGGTTATGACCCTGCCTTCTGCATCATGGTCGATGGTCTGCTCATATAATTCCGGGGGGAGGTCGTGGGAAATGATGAAGCTGAGATTTGCGGCAACCTCGGCGGCCAGGACGACGGCGGTGGAATAGCGGCGCAGGTCGTTGAAGATGTGCAGGCAAGCGGCCATCTCGGAAAGGCCGCGATGCTGCCCGGCGCGGACAAGGTTGGCGTAGTGGATGATTTGTTCGGCAGGGACTTGGACGCCTTCATCCACGGCGAAGCCGCCGGAAGAGCCGGGGTGGAAACGGCTGAAGCGGTAGGAAATCGGGTTGCCGTAGCGGTCGTAGGAGATGCCGTCCGCCTCAAGGGGATGTCCGGAGGCGTGGGCAATCTCGGGCTGGTAATGGCGGCTGCTGACGTATTCGGCCTCAAAGAGACGGGGTTCGAGGGGGACTTCGCGGCCGGAGCACGGATTGGTCTGGAGCCAGATGAAGGTCTCGCCGTCAAGGGCCTTGGCGATGCGGGCGCAGCGCAAGAGCGCGTTGAGGCGAATCTGGCGGGTCCAGCGGTGGAAACGCTGTTCGCGGCGCTGGAACTTCGGGTCGGTGGTGAACAGGTCGCCTTCCTCGGCGGGTTCGAGCTGCAGGCGGGGGCCGGTGCCGATGGTGTCGTCGGCCAGGGTGTGGATGATGCCGTAGGCGTAGCTGTTGTTGACGAATTCGTTTCGTGAACGGATCGAGATGAGCCGGCGAACCGAGCGGTTGAGGGCGGCGTCGGCGCTGAGATAGTCGGCGCCGCTGAAGTTGCGCTGGGAGTCGGCACTGCGGCTGGCCGCGTTGATGCGGGCGGCAATCCGCCTCGTGGAAAGCGCATCTGCCGCTTTGCACGCTTTGGGCGTGGTCTCCTTCGGGATTTTTTGTAGGATTTCTTCTGGCATTAGCGTTCCCCTGAACCGCTTGGAAAGCGGAAAGACCCTATTGCGCCCAGCGGATTGCGGGCGGCGCGCTGGCGGGCGAGGAGCTCCATGGCCTGGAGTTGGCGCAAAGGGTCCTTGAGTTCGGTCTTTTCACCGTCCACCGCATGGCTGGATACGGGATTGGCGATGTTCTCGAGGATTTTTTCCTGCGCTTGGTTGATATTCTCGTCTGCCATAGTCTGACTCCTGTTTTTTCTGACTGCTGTTTTTGTTGATATATACGCGCGGGGTTTTTTAGGAGTGAGAATAGACTTTGCCTACGCCGTACCTTTTGCCTACGCTGAAGACTTTTGGCCTGGGCGACTGCGGACTGGGGGCGGGGCTCGGCTTGGCCGGCTCCTTGCCGATTGCGGTGGGCGGGTCGATGATCAGACGGCAGCCTTGCTCGGATGCGGCTACCATGCAGCCGATGACGCAGTCAAGCCAATGATTCTCGCGGTTTGGCGTGAGCTTCCAGACGTCCACCCGGCGGCCGCGGGCCGACTCGGCAATGCTGTATTCGCTGGAAAGCTGGTCCGCCAGCAGGCGGAAGCGGTCGGTAATCCGCTCGCCGTTGATGCTGAAGGCGCCCGGGTCGCCGCGGGAAGTGAGCACGCGGTTCCGGTAAAAACTCTTCCAATAATTGGTGTCGTAGCGCAGCAGGCGAACCTGGCGCTTGTTCTTGATGGGCGCAATGTGCCATTCGTACGGGCTGATGATCTCACCGGGGCGCCGCTTGAATTCGCTGAAAGGGGTCATCGTCGCATTGATGCCGACGCCTTTGGAGGGCATGATGACGGCGTTCAGGCGCGATTCGCGAATGAAGGTGTAGATGGTGTCGGCCGAGTCGCCCCAGCCGGAGTCGATCAGGCAGCGGTCGATGGTGAGCTCGGCGCCGTCCTCGCGGGGATAGGATTTTTCCAGCATGGGCGGCAGCAAATCCCGCAAGGCGGCCATGAGCGCGCCTTCCTGGCCTGCGCCTGGATAGACGTCCCGATAGGTCGGCGCCGCGTTGCGGGTCGTGAACATCTGGCGGGGCTGGTCAGGATATGCCCCGTAGTCGATTAGCCAGCCGGTGAAGTGGTCGTCAAAAGCCACGATAGTCCAGTACAGGAGGTTCTTCTGCACGTCAACAAAGCAGGTCAGGCGGCTCGCAGCCTGGGGAATTTCCATTTTGGGGCGCGAATTCATCCTGTCTATGATCATGTTTGCCGTGATTTGCTCGCCGTCGCCGAGTTCCATTGCCTCGGGATCGTTCTGGAATTCCGAGAAAAACCTGGTTCTGTCAGCGAAAAAGATGTTCATCGCGTTCTGGATTCCGCTGATTTCGTCATGTTCGAAGCGTTCTGGCCAGGTTGATTTGCAGCCGGCGTCCATGTCGTCTCGGTTGGCGATATAGAAGCGCGTCGCCGTCTCGGTGCCCTGGTCGTTGCGCAGCCCCTGCGAGCGCAGTTCCCAGTATCGCTGCCAAAGGTGCATGTTTTCCGGAAACCCTTCCAGCAGCTTGAACCGCCGGCCGTTCCAGGCCGGGTTCTGTTCGCGGTCAAGCAGCTGGTCAGCCAAATCGTTGGGCTGGATGACCGTGCAGGGCATCACGGCCGTGATCTTCTTGCCCGGGCCGGCCAGGCCGAGGATGTCGGAGTTGATGAAGTTCTTCCGTTCCTTGATCTGCGTCACGCTTTTGGCGCTTTCGCGGGTCTGCGGGTCGTCGATCAGGACAAAGTCCGGCCGCAATTTCCCGCCCTGGGCCGGAGTGTGCGACATGCCGCGAATACGGCTGTTCATCGACGCGGAGGTGATGATTGTCCCGCCGGTCGGCGAATCGCCGATGCACGGAAAGATCATCGTCGCGTCCTTCCATACGATATGGGTTCGTTCCCCGCGCCACGTCTGCCCCCTGCTTCGGTTGGTGATGCCTTCCAGGGCCTTGACCGGATAGCATATTTCCGGGAAGTCGGCCATGAAGTCTTCGTTAGTTTCGAAAGGCGCCTTGATGGCTCTGAACGATTCCTTGGCGGCATCGCCGGTGGCGCCGACCACTACGATGAACCGCCGGTACCCGTACACTGCCGCCCAGATCGCGGCTCGTTCGCAAAAGACAGACTTGCCAGTCCCCCTGGGCATCGCAATGGCGAATTGCCCGCCCGAGACAGCCGCCGCCTGAAGCCGATTGATGGTCTCCAATTGCATCGGCGCCCAGGGCAGGTAGAAGATTTTCGGAAAGTAGGTCTCGCAGAATTTTTTCAGGTCTTTCCGGCAGCTCTCCCTTCGGGCTGGGTTTGCCACTTCCGGTATTTCCCCGATGTCGCGACCTTCCGCTGAAAGCTCCGCCTGCCGTTGCGCCGCACTGCTGCGATGGCGCCGGTATCCGCTGTTGCTTGGACTGGCGACTGCCGGCCCTAAGTCTAAGAGTAGTTGCTGTTCTTCCATAGTCCCCGTCCTTGGTGCATTGCCAGCGTGCGCCTCCCCGCCCCGCCGCTCCGAAGAAAGAAAGTGTGTCTATGCACGTTTCTC
>JAAZKI010000506.1 GCA_012799905.1 Lentisphaerota bacterium
GTTCCGACGTGCAGCGGTCTCAGGAAAGGGGCGAGGGGCGAGGGGCGAGGGGCGAGAGTGAGCTTGGATTACGCTGTCCACCAGGCCCGCAGCAGTGGGCGGCAAATATCAATGACTGACCTATTACCTGCATCGCGTGACAAATCATCCGGCAGGACTGGCGTTCAGGGAAAAAACGATTACATTGAGAGCCATCTCTATCGGCTGCCTTTGGCCAGCCGCCTTCCCGCCTCTCCGCCCACCTTCCCAAGCATAAGGAATCACACCAACATGACCAAATTCGGCATCCGTGTTTTCGCCAGCCTTCTTGCAGTCATCGTTCTCAGCGGTTGCGGCAAATCCAAGCCGACCCTCCACCTCTACTGCTGGGCGGACTACATCAATCCCGACATCATCAAACAATTCGAAAAGGAAAACAATTGCCGCGTCGTCTATGACACCTTTGACTCCAACGAAGCGCTCTACGCCAAACTCAAGGCCGGCGCCTCTGGCTACGACGTCATTGTCCCCAGCCATTACATCATTGACCTGATGGCAAAGGAGAACATGCTGCTAAAGCTTGATCTGGAAAAAATCCCCAACTACGCCAACTTCGACAAGCAAATCCTGCGGATTCTGCCGGACCCGGACTGCACCTACGCAGCGCCCTACATGATGAGTTATACCGGCATCGGCTATAATAAGGAAAAAGTGGCTGACTTCAAGGCCAGTTGGGAAATGTTCTCCCGGACTGACCTGAAAAAGCGGACGACCATCTTAGATGACAAGCGGGAAGTCATTGGCGCGGCCATGTACCTGCTCGGCCTAGACCCCAACAGCACCAATGACGAAGACCTGGCCGCCGCCAAAAAAGTGATCGCTGCCTGGCGCGACAACGCCGCCAAACTTGAAAACGAACAATATAAAAACGGCATCGCCTCCAACGAATTTTACCTGGTCATGGGCTATTCCGGCGACATGATGCAGGTGGTCGAAGAAAACGAGCACGTCGGCTTCGTCATCCCCGAGGAAGGGACTCTTATCAGCTGCGACATGATGGCCATCCCCGCCCAAGCCAAGAACATCGACCTGGCCCACCGCTTCATTAACTTCCTGCATGAGCCTGCCGTCGCCGCCGCCAACACCGAACACGTATTCTTCCTCTGCCCCAATACGGCCGCCTACCCACTGCTGTCCGAAGAAATCCGCGCCAACCCGGCTGTCTTCCTGAAGCCGGAAATCCTCGCCAAATCCAAGGTCATCATCGACCAAGGCGAAAACGAACAGAAATTCAACCGTCTCTGGGAAGACATCAAGGCCGGAAAATAAGCCAAAACCCGACTTACCTGAGATTTCAAGAACTTGCCACAGAGGATCAGTCATGAAACTCGCAGCCGAACACAACTACGCCTTCCGCCGCCGCCTCAACCAGGTTCACTTGCCTGACCGGCGCAACCCCCACGCCCAGCCGACCGCTGAAGAAATAGTCCTTGACAACACCTGGACCATCATCCTGGCCAGCGAAGCCTCAGACTACCTGTTCCGCGTCGCCCAAGACTTGCAGGACTACCTCGCCGTCAGCATGGGCATCGCCGTCAAAGTCATCCGCCATGACCATGCCGCCGAAGCCGCAGACACAGACTCCCGCGTCATCGCCATTGGCGCCCGGGACGATTTCAGCGAGCGTGGTCGACGTCTGCGCAAATCCCGCGCCTTCCGACTCCAGGTCACCCCGGAACGCATCGTGATCACCGGCTATGACGAACGCGGCGCAGCCCAAGGCTGCTACCGGCTGGAAGACATCATGAACCTGCGCGAAGCGCCCTTCATCCCCGTGCAAGACAAGGTCCGCGAACCAATATTCGCGCCCCGCATGACCCACTCCGGCTGGGGAATTGACAACTTCCCTGACCAGCACCTCAACGCCATCGCCCACGCCGGCATTGACGCTATCCTCGTATTCGTCAAAGATATCAATATGACCAACACTGGACACCTCGACTTCGCCAATCTCATTGACCGCGCCGAGGCGTTCGGGCTTGACGTCTATTTCTACAGCTACATGAAAAGCCGCAAGCATCCGGACGATCCGGAAGCCGAGGCTTTCTACGAAAACATGTACGGCAAGCTGATCAAGACCTTCCCGCGTGTCAAAGGCATTGTCTTTGTCGGCGAATCCTGCGAGTTCCCCTCCAAGGACGAACGCACCAAGGGCAGACTCCGCCTGGACCCAGTCCCGCCGGGACAGGAGAACGACAAGCGCCCCTTCCCCGGCTGGTGGCCATGCCGAGACTACCCGCAATGGCTGAACCTGGTCAAAGGCATCATGCGCAAGTACAATCCCGACCTGGATGTGGTGTTCTGGACGTATAACTGGGGCTGGGCGCCCGCCCAAGACCGCATCGCCCTGATCAATAGTCTGCCGACGGATATCTCCCTCGAAGTCACCTTCGAAATGTTCGAAAACATCGTCAAAAATGGCATCACCACCCGCTGCGTCGACTATACGGCGTCCTTCGTCGGCCCAGGGACGTACTTCCGCACCGAGGCGGAGGCCGCCAGCGCCCGCAAGATTCCCTTGTACGCCATGTCCAACACGGGGGGCGTAACCTGGGACTTCGGCGTCATCCCCTATCAGCCCATCCCCTACCAGTGGAAACGCCGCTGGGACGCTTTGCTGCAAGCCCATCGCGACTGGGGCCTGGTCGGCCTGATGGAATGCCACCACTTCGGCTGGTGGCCGTCCTTCATCTCAGAACTGAGCAAAGAAGCGTACTGGACCGGCGGCGATGACTTCGACAGCCATATCCGCCGTATCGCTGAACGAGACTTTGGCCAGGAAGGGGCTGACGATGCCCTGCGGGCCTGGGAACTCTGGAGCGACGCGGCCAACGACTACGTCCCCACCAATGAAGACCAATACGGGCCGTTCCGCATCGGGCCGTCCTACCCGTTCCTCTTCCTGGACCAGGAAGTGACTTTTCCGGATGTGCCCTACGCCCACTTCGGCGCACGCATCATGAAGCCAAAATACCGCTCCCATGCACCCGCAGACGTCCCCGCCGAAATCGTCCTGCTGACCAGGATGGAAAAGAAAATGCAAAAGGGCGTACAAACCCTGAAGCGCGCCATCCGCTTCACACCACCGCGCCGCCGTGAATACGCAACCCGCATGATTCTGCTCGGCTCTTTCATGGCCAAGTCCATCCGCACCACCATCCATGCCAAGCAGTGGTTCCTCTGCAGCCAGGTGCTGCGCGCGGAAAATCCCAAACGCGAAGACGTCCTGGCCACCCTGGACGAAATGGTCGTCATCGCCAACCGTGAAATCGCCAACGCCAAGCAGACCATCCCGCTCGTCGAACAAGACTCCCGCCTCGGATGGGAACCAAGCATGGAGTACATGACAGACAAATCGCGTCTGGAATGGAAAATCGCCCAAGTCACCGAGGTGATCAACGAATTGATTCCACAACATCGCAAAAACCTGGCGCCCTGACCAGAAGGCACTTCCGCCATGCGACCACCATCACTGTCCGTTATCCTGCTCTTCCTGTTCCTGCTTATCTGCCTGGCGGCCGCCTACTTCCTCAGCGACTCCCTCCAGCGCGTGGACAAAGCACGCCAGCAACAACCGCAAACTACCGAAGCAACGTCAGCACAACCAATCGCAAATCCGACAAACAACGGCGAGACGCAACCGCCAGACAGCCATTGAAAAAAGCCGCCTGGCGTAATATATTATCTGCTTTTCTTTTCAAGCGCCGGTCGCGGCCTGGCCATCAGGCAGGCATTTTCGCGATTCCGGTTTCTTGACGTGACTATCCACCCTCATTCCCTATCTTGAACTGAACCATGCCAACCTACGAATACAAATGTGAAAAGTGCGGAGTGCACTTTGACCACTTCCAAAGCATGACTTCCGAACCTCTGCAGACGTGCCGGGACTGCGGCGGAAAACTGCGCCGCTTAATTGGCCAGGGCGCTGGCATCATCTTCAAGGGCAGCGGCTTCTACTGCACCGACTATCGCAGCCCGAGCAGCGTCAGCAGCGAAAGTCATGAAAGCAAAGCAGCAGAGTCAACAGCCAAGACTGACACGGCAGCGAAAACGCCGGCAAAAAACGCCGCCTCCTGAAATCAAACCAGGCAACGGACATCCTGACACACACGCCCGAACGTCTCTGCCCTTCCTAATTACCATAAGGAAAGCTCGACCATGATCAATTGTCCAAAATGCAACACCGATAACCTGCTCAATGCCATCTTCTGCCGCGGCTGCGGCGAAAAGCTGGAACTGAGTGAACTGACGCCGGACTCCTTTCTGCCGCCGCCGCCGTCCACGGCTCAGAAAATCATGAAGATAATCAACCGGGTCGGGTCAATCGTCATCGGCGTCCTGCTCATCATTATTATCGTCGGCCTGTTCTGCCCGGTCGGCGGCGTCATCAAGCCGGAAGGCGAGCCATCCGCCGAAGCCACCAAGAACTTTGCCGAAGCCCAAAACGTCGGCGCACCAGCCGCCACGTCAAGACGCACCAGCCGACGTCGGACGAACAACACCCCTGCCGCGCCAGTCGCGGACCAGACTTTCTCATTCAGCAGCGAAGACGCCACCGGACTGGTCAGCAAGGCCATGTCCCTGCCGCGCAATAACCCGGATGACAAAATGCCGCCGCAGCACCTCAGCATCGACTTCCAGGACGAGGGCTATGTCCGCCTGGTTCTGACCTGCAACCTGCTGGGCAAGATGCCCATGCACAATGTGCTGATCGCCAAGCCAACTGTGGAAAATAACACCCTGGCCATGAATATCGAAAGCGCCCGCATCGGAATCCTGCCCATGTTCGGCCCCTTGAAAGAAAACGTCATCGAAAAATTCAACCGTTTAAGCAGCAGCTGCGCACCCTTGCAGAATATTCAGAAGAACCTGAAGCGCGCCACCGTCACACCAGGACGCGTCAGCATCACCGTCGGCAAAAAATAAATGGGGCGCCTGGTGTCCGCCCCTCGACGTATGTGCCCAGCATGCCCAACCGTAATCGGTCACCCATTGATAGCGGCCATTCCAACAGCGTGTTTTCAGCGCTTCTACCGCTCCGCTGCTGTACTACTATTGACCAACTTCTTGTTTTTTGAAAAAGATTTTCTCCAGGTCAGCGCTTATGTGTCGCCTTTACAGGACTCCAAATTATATTCCATCTCACCTAGGGCTGTGCCCACCTCCGGCGTGCTTGCCCTGGGCTGCGTCCTGACGGCTCGGTTGGGGCCTTTGCCGCTTTGCGACTGTGGACATGGGGGATAGCGTAGTCCAAACTCACTCTCGCCCCTCGCCCCTCGCCCCTTTCCTGACTCCGCTACACGCCAGAACCTCGAGTATCAATCAGTGACCGATTATGCCCAACCATGCCCCTTGCGGCATTATGATGGAGGCAAGGCATGGCTGCAACGCCGCCCGGGAAAATTTACGGAGTCAGCGAACTGACCAAGCAGATCAAGCAGGTCCTTGGCCAGGCTTTTCCGCCTTTCTGGCTGCGCGGTGAAATCAGCGAATGCAAGACCCACACGTATTCCGGTCATGTCTATTTCACGCTGAAGGACTCCGGGGCGCAGATTTCCGCCGTCTTTTTCCGTGGTGGTCGTGTATTCCAGAACCTGCGCCTGGGCGCCGGCGTGGAAGTCGATGTCTACGGCCAACTGACCGTCTATGAGCCGCACGGCAACTACCAGATACTGGTCTCGGACATCCGCGTTCATGGCCTTGGCGACCTCCACCTCCGTTTTGAAGAAATGAAGCAACGCTTGCAGGCCGAGGGCCTGTTCGACCCGCAGCGCAAACGGCCGATTCCGCCGATGCCGAATTGCGTTGGCGTCATCACCTCACGCGACGGCGCCGCCCTGCAAGATTTCCTCAACGTGCTCCACCGCCGCTTTGCCGGAATGCGCGTCCGCATCGCCCCCACCCTAGTTCAGGGCAGCGATGCCGCCCGCCAAATCGCCGCTGCCATCGCCTACCTGAACAACACCGCCGCCTGCGACGTCATCGTCGTCACCAGGGGCGGCGGCAGCCTGGAAGACCTCTGGCCCTTCAACGAGGAAGCTGTGGCCAGGGCGGTTGCGGCCTCTGCCATCCCGGTCATCAGCGCTGTCGGCCACGAACGCGACTTCACTATCTGCGACTTTGTCGCTGACCACCGTTCTGCCACGCCGTCCGTCGCCGCTGAGCAAGTTGTGGAAGCAAAGGCCCGCCTGCATGAACGCATTGTCCACGCCCGTCAACGGCTGCGCAACGCCCTGCTGCTGCGACTGGCCAACCTGCGCCAACGCCAAGTCCAGGCAGCTGCCTGCCCCGTGTTCAACCGTCCGGAAGAATTGCTTAGCCGCCGGGCGCAGCAGCTTGACCACCTGGTGCAAAGACTAATCCAGACCATCCCGCGGCAAGCCGAACAAGCCGCTCTACGCGCTCAAGCCGTAGCCAGCCGCTTGGCCAGAACCATGCCCGCAATTCTGCAAGCACGCCAAGCGCGCCTCGAAAATGCCCGTCGCGCCCTGCATGCCCTGAATCCGACCGCCGTCCTGACCCGAGGCTACAGCATCCTGCTGACTGAAAATGGCCGAGCCGTCCGCTCCACTGAAGACACCAACGTGGACGCTGACCTGCTCGCTCTGCTCGGAAACGGAAAACTCAATGTCAAAGTGACGAAAATCATCCCGAAAGAGAACAATCATGGATGACAACGACCTTACAAAACTGAATTTCGAAGATGCCCTCGCCCGCCTGGAAGCAATTGTCAGCCAACTGGAAAGCGGCAGCCTTTCCCTGGAAGACAGCATGGCCAAGTTCGAAGAAGGAATGCGACTGAATAAAATCTGCTCCGATAAGCTGGCAGAAGCAGAAAGCAAAATCGAAATGCTGGTCAAACGCGCTGACGGAACCCTGGAGTGGACAGACTACAATCCCAAACCAAACAGCGCCCAAGCGCCGCAGACGCAGCAGGCGTAGTCGCCGCAAATAAGCGAGGGGCTTTCTTTAGGGGCGAGGGGCGAGGGGCGAGGGGCGAGGTGAGCTTGGACTATACTGTCCACTATGTCCACCATGTCCACTATGTCCACAGCTTCCACATCCTTTACTCCGCAGGCGTTTAATCATGCCTACTCCCAAGTTTCTGCCTGAGGGAAAGCGCCGCCTCATAAAGGCGCTACAGGAGACTGACCGATTACGGCCGATTAGCAGCAATAGCGCCCGGCTAGTTTCAATTTTCTGATTTCATGTTACATTTAGAGACGAAGCACCCCTCGCTTCCTGAGCCCGGAATATGCATCGCGCACGGAGAACGCCCTGATGAACAATGCCTCCATCACCAAGGAAATCGACTGGTTCTGCTACCATGTCGTCGCCGAAAAACTACTCACCCGGGAAGCCTGCATCGCTGTACTGGAAGCCATTGAAGGAGAAAACCTCGTTCCTGACTTAGACCTGTTTGTCAACGTCATCAAAGACAACAAACTGTGTTCCGATGACGCCAAGCTTGACCAGTTCGCTGACATGGCCAAGGAAGAAGCCAAGGTCTTTGGCTTCCCGTCCCGCAGCGTCCTGTCCGCCGCATCGGGTGCGGCGCCACAGCCTGCACCGCACCGGCCGCCAGCCGCCGCGACGCAAGAGCCGCCCCCCGCTCCAGCAGCAGCCAAACCGCCCGCACAAGCGCCAGCAACGGCTGCGACCGGCGGCGCCCTGCCCCTGCCCACCGACCATAAAAGCGCCTGGCTGCTGGACTGGCCAGACCTCTCCCAGGCCGATAAACTCGACCAAAACGCAGCCATGCAGCTGCTGACGGACTTCCTCCACAAAGCCCGAGAAAACCACTGCAGTGACGTGCATCTCTCAGCAGGCGCCGTGCCTTTTGTCCGACGCTATAAGAAAATCCACCTGATTCCCGGGCAGGACATCCTCAGCCGCGAAGCCTCCGCCGCCATCAATTACGCCCCGCTTAGCGATGCCCAGAGAAAACGCTTTGAAGAGCATCACGACCTGGACTATTGCATTCAAATTGAGGACGATGACCGCTACCGCACCAATCTCCTGTATCAGCGCCTCGGCCCGTCTGGATCGTATCGAGTGATTGACAAGTCGATCCGAGCTATCTCCGAACTAGGCTTCAGGGAACCCGAAGTGATTGAAAAACTGACCGCCTACAACCAGGGTCTGATCCTGCTCACCGGGCCGGCCGGCTGCGGCAAATCGTCCACCCTGGCCTCCCTGGTCGACTACATCAACACCAACCGCCACGACCACATCATCTCGGTCGAAGACCCAATCGAAATTATCCATCCGCCTAAGGGCTGCAACGTCAACCAGCGCGAAATCTCACGCCATACAAAAAGCTTTGGCAACGCCCTCCGCGCCGCCCTCCGCGAAGACCCTGACGTGATTGTCATCGGCGAAATGCGCGACCTGGAAACCATTGAAATGGCTATCCATGCCTCGGAAACCGGGCACTTGGTCATCGGCACCCTCCACACCAATAGCGCGCCGGAAACCATGAACCGAATCCTTGACGTATTTCCCCACAACCAGCAGGCTCAAATCCGCGCCATGGTTGCAGAAAGCCTCAAGGCCGTCGTCTGCCAGGAGCTGCTCCCCAACAAGAACGAAGACGGCGTCGTCCTGGCAGCGGAAATCCTGCTCGGCACCCTGGCCGTCTCCAACCTGATTCGCGAAGGCAAAACCTACCAGCTGCTGTCGACCATCCAGACCAACAAGCATATCGGCATGGTCACTATGGAGCAGAGCTATTTTGATCTCTATGAAGACGGTAAGCGCAGCTACGACCAGACCCTGCCCCTGATCCGGAATCCGGACATAATCCGGCAGATGCAGATGATTGAAGCCCAACGCCTTAAGGGCGGCGGCCGCAAAGGCGCCACCCCCGCGCCCGCCCCAGACCCCAGCCCTGAAAACGCACCCGCCCAGGAACCGGCCAAGCCAAAACGCAAATGGTTCTGAACAGACCAGAACCGCAACGCACCCGCCGGGTGACATGAATTCCGATGCAAAGACTTCCACCTGAAGGAACTGAATATGCCGAAAATCGACGAATATCTGCTCGAAATGATTGACAAGGGCGGCTCTGACCTGCACCTGTGCTCCACCCTGCCGCCGAAAATCCGTGTGCATGGCGTCCTGGAAGCACTGCCGGCAGCACCAATTTCCCAAGACGACATGTTCAACCTGCTGCAAGAAATCTGCCCGGAAAATAAGTGGGAATGGTACCTGTCCAATCTTGACCAGGACCTGGCATACGAAATTCCGGGCGTAGCCCGCTTCCGCGTCAATTTCCTGTTCAATCACTACGGCCCAGGAGCAGTGCTCCGACTCATTCCGACTAAAATTCTGTCGATTGACCAATTAAAACTCCCCCCAGTTCTGCGGGAAATCTGCGAGTACACCCGCGGCCTGGTTCTGGTCACCGGCCCGACCGGCAGCGGCAAGTCAACGACGCTGGCTGCCATGATCGACTATATCAATGACACCCAGAGCAAACACATCATCACTATTGAAGACCCGATCGAATTCGTCCACCCAAACAAAAAATCCGTCATTGTTCAGCGCGAGGTCGGCGCTGACACGACCGCGTTCGGCGTAGCCCTGCGCGGCGCTATGCGCGCTGACCCGGACATCATCCTGGTCGGCGAAATGCGCGACTTGGAAACTATGGCACTAGCCCTGACCTGCGCCACCATGGGCATGCTCGTCTTCGCCACCCTCCATACTAACAACGCGCCCAAAACCGTTGATCGCATCATCGACACTTTCCCAGCCGAACAACAGCCCCAAATCCGCGCCATGTTGGCGCAATCCCTGACCGCTGTCGTGTCCCAACTGCTGTGCCGCACCAAAGACGGCAAAGGCCGCATCGGCAGTTTCGAAATCCTGCTCAAGCACGACGGTCTGCCCGCGACCATCCGCGAAGGCCAAATCGCCAATATCCGCAGCATCATCGAACAGTCCAGCGGACGCGGCATGCGGACCATGGACAACGACCTGATGCGCCTGCTGAAAGAAGACGCCATCACGCCGATGGAAGCCTACATGAAGTCAACCAACAAACTGGACTTCGAACCGCTGCTCGAAGACGCTGACCGCCAGAGCCTCCGCAATGCCGAGGTCTGAACCCGCCCCCTGACGACGCGTCAGCCGCTTGGACGGCCAAGCCTGCCCTGCTCATGCCAACCACACCATCAGGAAAAGCCATGCCAACCTCCTTGTCGCCTGTATTCCTGTGCCTGACCCTGTCAACCGCGCTCATCCTCACCCTGCACGCCCAACCGGCTCATCAAACGCTTGACCTGCTCGCCAAAGAGCACGCCCCCTGCAAAATCGTCCGCCCAGAAACGACTAGCCGCATCGAATGGCAGGCCATTAACCTGCTCCGCAACGCCCTGCAGGAAAACGGCGCCAAAATCCCCGTCATCACCGACGCGGCAGAAAAAGACGTCTCTGAAACGGAAATCGTCCTGGGCCAGACCAACCGCGACGCCCTGGCTGGCGTGTCCTTCAACCGCATCGCCCTCGGCAGCGAGGGATTCCAGATTAAAGTGATTGGCCGGCGCGTCTTTATCTTAGGCGGCGGCGAGCATGGAACAAAAAAAGGCGTGCAGCACTTCCTGCGCACATTTGTCACGGAAAAGCCCGCCGACGGCCTGACGCTCCCGGCTGACTACGACTATGCCGAACCGCAAAAATACGCTATCAGCGATGTCAAAATCGCGGAGCGCAGCCTCGCGGACTTCGTCATCATCCCCCTGGCTGACGACCACGAACCGGCCGCCCTGCTGCGAGACCTCGTTTTCCAATACACCGGCCTCTGGCTGGAAATCGCTGCCCAAGACGAGCCGAAAAAACCGGCCATCGTCTTCTCCAGCCAAAAGCCCGAAACCGCCGGAAGCTTCGAATTGCTAGAGCAGAAAGGCGACGTCGTCCTCAAAACCGACCTGCCCGGCGGCTTTGTCCGCGGCCTCCATGCCTTCTTTGCCAGCATCGTCTCCCACTCCCAGGGAA
>JAAZKI010000614.1 GCA_012799905.1 Lentisphaerota bacterium
CGTCATCGCCATCATCGCGATTCTGGCCGCCATGCTTCTGCCGGCCTTGTCCAAGGCTCGGGAAAAAGCGCGGGCGATCTCCTGCACGAATAACCAGAAGCAGATCGGGCTGGCCAGCTTTATGTATACTGCTGACTATGATGACTACATGTTCAAGGCGTCCTACTGGACCGAAGCTGAGGGCGACTATGGAGCCAAGTGCCGCATCGTCGGCTTTCTCTACGATTACCTCAGCGAGGTGAAGCCGTTCCGATGCCCGAGCCAAGCCACTCCCTTTGAGTACGACGAAGTCCTTCCCGACCGTTCCCAGAGCTTCCCTAACTGCAAGCTCAGCTATATTTGCAGCGCGTATGCCCATCCGCACTCGAACGTCCACAAGAAGATCTCCAATTGCCAGAATCCGTCCTCGAACATCAGCATTGGCCCCAACTCCCATCCCGCCGTCGTGCCGACGGCGCAGTGGGCCTGGGCTGCCTCTCGCGGGGGTGTTTCAGGCTCCGCCCACAACGCCTGGGCACGCTGGGACCGCTGGCGGCATGGAAACAACGCCAACTATTTGTTCCTGGACGGCCACGTTGAAACCGTAAGCCCGCAAGGTCTGGTCTCCGGTCAATACACCTATTTCCAGGTCATCCCCTGACCGGACAAGACGCACTGCGTCATAATGACTCTCAATCAGTTTAATCCCTATTTCTATGCCCAAATACAAAAAGAGAAAAACTTCATGTCCAAAAAACGCTTCACCCTGATTGAATTGCTTGTCGTCATCGCCATTATCGCGATTCTAGCGGCGATGTTGCTGCCGGCCTTGTCCAAGGCTCGGGAAAAGGCGCGGGCGATTTCCTGCACCAACAACCTGAAGCAGATTGGGCTGGGAGCTTATATGTACATTGACGAATATGAAGACTACATGTTCAAGGCGTCCTACCAGAACTACAGTGACGGCGACTATTCAGCCAGATGCCGCATCATCGGCTTTCTCTATCCCTACGTCGGCGACGTAAAGCCGTTCTATTGCCCCAGCCAGGCCGATCCGTATGTCTACACAGAATATCTTCCCGACCGCTCCCTGAGCTTCCCTAACTGTAAGCTCAGCTATCTCTGCAACTTTAACGCCCATATGCACTCGGCAGTCCACAAGAAAATCACCAATTGCAAGGCTCCATCCTCGGCCATCAGCCTCGGCCCCAACGCCAATCCCGACAACAAACCGACGGCGCAGCTCGCTTGGGGCGCCAATGGCCGGTTCGTTTCAAGCGGCTACAACGACTGGGCTCGCTGGGAACGCTGGCGGCATGGAAACAACGCCAACTATCTGTTCCTGGACGGCCATGTTGAAACCCTGACTCCGCTCAACCTGGCCAGCGGCCAATCCACCTATTTCCAGACTATTCCCTGACTAGCAAGATGCGTTGCGTCATGCCTGTTCCCGGTCAGTTCAATTCCTGCCTCCATAATAGCGCATAAGGAGAAACGCCATGTTCAGAAAACGCTTCACCCTGATTGAACTTTTGGTCGTCATCGCCATTATCGCAATTCTGGCAGCGATGCTGCTGCCGGCCTTGTCCAAGGCCCGGGAAAAGGCGCGGGCGATTTCCTGCACCAACAACCAGAAGCAGATCGGGCTGGGCGCTTATATGTACATTGACGAATTTGAAGACTACATGTTCAAGGCGTCCTACAACGCCGGGGACGGCTCAGCTGAGTGCCGCATCATCGGCTTTCTCTATCCCTACATCGGCGACGTAAAGCCTTTCTATTGCCCCAGCCAGGCCAGTCCGTATACCTACACCGAATACCTTCCCGACCGCTCCCAGAGTTTCCCTGACTGCAAGATCAGCTATGTCTGCAACATGCGCGCCCATCGGCACTCGGCAGTCCACAAGAAGATCACCAATTGCGAGACTCCGTCCTCGACCATCAGCATCGGCCCCAACGCCTCTTATCCCGAGACCTCGGGGGCGCAGTTCGCCTGGGCAGCCAACGCTGGCAGCGTTTCGGGGAACGCCGACGCCTGGGGTCGCTGGGAACGCTGGCGCCATGGGTCCAACGCCAACTACTTGTTCCTGGACGGCCACGTCGAGACCATAAACCCGATCGGGCTGGTCAGCGGCCAATCCACCTACTTCCGGAACTTCCCCCCTCTTTGACCAGACACACTGTTTCCCTGCTTTTGACCAGCGCCGCCGGCTTCACCTCCGGCGGCGCTTTTCTTTGCCCTGAACATCCGTCGTCAAAGAGGCCTGATGCGGAGTTGAAGTCGCGGCCACTCCGGGACGTTGCGCATACGTCGCGCCAGCCGGTGCAAATCGCCGGGGTCAAGCCAAGCCGCGCTGGCGGCGCATCGGCCAAAGACAAGACGTTACGGCCAGTTGCGCATCACAGCAGCTGGCGCAATGTTTCCATCACCAGCGGCTTATGCAGGATGCCATCAAACAGTCGCAGGTCAAAGTTATCAACCGCCTCGACGTCAGCGGTGACCGCGTAGATGCGCGCGTCCTTGCCGTTGGGCAGGCGGCGGATATTGCGAACCAGTTCCTCGCCATTCATGCCTGGCATCCACATGTCGGTTAAAATGATGTCAAAAGCCTGGTCTTTTAGTTTTTCGAGGGCATCCGGGCCTGATTTGGCGCAGAACGCCTGCGCACCCAATTTTTTCAGCATCGACTCCATGACCCTGAGATTTATCTCCACGTCGTCGACCACCAAAACCCGGCGTTCTTCTGTGGTCGGCTCGATAACTGTGGCCTCGGAGGTCGTTACGACTGGCGTAGATGAAGGCGCGGCATAGTGCAACTCCCGCAAAACCAGCCGGAAGCAGCTTCCGACGCCGACTTGGCTATCCACCTCAAGGGTTCCGCCCATTTTGTCCACCTGGCGCTTGGAAATGGCCAGTCCGAGGCCGGAGCCGTCGTAGGCGCGGTTGCCGCGGGTGTCGTCTTCCTGCACAAACGGGTCGAAAATTTTCTGCACATGGGCGGCATCAATGCCGATGCCCGTGTCGCTGACGCTTACGGTCAATTCGCCATCATCGCCGTCCACGCCTTCGGCGACGCCGTCACCATTGAAAGACACTTCCACTTCAACGCTGCCGGTCGGGGTGAATTTAATTGCATTGCCGATTAGGTTCAGCATTACCTGGCGCAGGCGCAAATTATCCAGATAGACATCCGGCAGATTATCCGGGCAGTTCACGCTAAAATCAAGCTTCTTTTCCTTCGCCTTATGCTTAAAGATGACACACACGTCGTTGATCAGTCCTGCCACCTTAGTCCGAATCGGCTTAATGGTCAGCTGGTCTGCTTCGATTTTCGACAAATCCAGGATATCGCTGATTAAATTCAAGAGTGCTTTGCCTGCCGTGTTGATGGACACCAGGCAATCGTCCCGCTCTGCTTCGGTCAATGAACCCAATTGCAGCAATTCGCTGAAGCCGATCACTGAGTTCAATGGCGTTCTCAGTTCGTGACTCATCATTGCCAGGAAATAGCTCTTGGCGCGGTCGGCCGCCTGCGCCGCCTTCATGGCCGTTTCCAGATGACGCTTGCTCTCAACGAGCGCGGTGACATCAACCAGGCTGGCGATGATATTGTTCACCTCACCACTGCGGGCGATAATCGGCTCAACATTCATGATATAATGATGAGAACCGAACTGCACATCCTGGGACAATGTCCGATTCGCCTTGATGACCTCTTCCAGCTGCTCATCGGCTCCCGAGGGCAGCAGGCGCCTGAACAGATCACTGAACAGCACGCCATCGGTGTTGTCATGCAGGCTGGCGCACAAATCCGCCGCTGCTGGATTCATGTTCAAAAGCGCACCGTGCCGGTCAAACAGCAGAAGCGGAATCTTGATGTGATTGTAGATGATCTGGCGTTCCTGGATCGAAGCATCCAGGCGTTCGCGCTGCATTTCGCGTTCCTTGATCAGCGAGATGATGCGCGCTGCCGAGCGGATCACGCTCTCGTCAACATCCGTGAATTCACGCCCGCCGGCATACTCGAATTGCAAGACTCCAAGGGTATTGCCCCGCAGGCGAATCGGCGCACAGAGCAACGAGCGCAGCCCATCGTTGGAATCGGTGTCGACAACCTTGATGATCTCCCTGCCGCCCTCCTCCAGCCATTGTCGGAAGTGCTTCTCCAATTCCGCCAGCCCCCAGCCGCGCCAGCCCATCAGCCCTGACCTCTTCCATTCATACTGCAAGGCGAACGACGGCCTGCCATCGGCGAACATGCCGCAGAAAACCCGCTCGCAATGCAGCTGCGCTGCAATGATGCCCAGGATGGCGTCCATGTTCTTGTCAAAATCGTCCTCCAGCACGCTTTGCGCCAGGCAATTATTGAGCACGCGCTCATTTTCGATGTAATTGTTCAGGCGTTGAATAAGGTCATTTTTCAGCGTCTCTGCCTCGACTTGCGCGGTAATATCCTGCATGATTCCGAAGAAGGCGCCGTCCGCCTGTTCTCTTGACGACATCCGCAATCGCATGCTGCGCCTCGGGCCGGTCATCTCGGTTCGGCAGACCAATTCCACGACTGTCTTTTGCCCTTCGGTGAGTTCCAGGCAGGCACGGACAATGCTGGCGGCGTCCTCTTCCACGACCACGTCGCGCAACAGGATGCTGCTCTTGCGGGAAATGCCCATGTCTTCGTTGCCGCCCAGCCAGGTGACTCTGCCACTGCGGTCGCCTTTGAAATACGTCATCTGCGCCACTTCGGCGGCTCGGTTCAACAGCAGGTTATTGACTTCCAGCTGCTGCTTCTGCTGGTACAACTCGGTGGTGTCAATGGAAATTTCGAGCATCGACATCACCTGGCCGCTGCGGTCGAAAATCGGCTGTGCCATCACCAACAGATGTTGCCCATCGCGGACGCACTCGGTCTGGCGGGGCTGGCGATCCTGGGCAATCTGGCGCAAGGGACACTCGGCGGGGGGAGCGCTGCGCTTGCACAGCAGGCGGAAGCATTTCTCCCCTTGCAGTTCTGCCTGGGTCTTGCCCATCTCGCGCAGGCAAAACGCATTCGCCATCGTGATTTTATAGTCAAAATCAATCATCGCCACCGACAGATTCAGGGTATCGAATATCTGTCGGTGCATATAGCTGCTGTCCGCAATGGCGTTCATCTGCCGATTCCGCTCATGCGCCAACATGAACAGATTGACCGCGTCATGGATAGTGTGGATGTCGCTTTTGGTAAATGAATGCACTGCCTTCAGATAGTGCATACACAGGAAGCCCCACAGCTTGCCTTCCAGCCACACCCCTGCCACCAGGGCGGACTTGATCCCGACTTCCTGGTAAAAGCGGGCGACATCGGCATGCGCTGGCGGCGGTCTGGAGACATTTGGCAACACGAGATCGCGCCTTCTCTCCAGCTGGCGCCGGAAATCCGGCATGGGGGTCAAATCGACTTGCCTGAGGCTGCTTTTGGTCGTCTCGCTGTTGCCTGCGGCCCATTCGTAAAGCACTTTGGCCCGAGTGTCATCATCAGTCTCGAACACGAAAACGCTGCATTCGTCAGCGCCGGCGTCACGACCAATCAATTCCAGCATACCTTTAACAGCGACATCAAAATCACTCTCCACCGTGATTCGCTGCAAGCACAAATTGATGATGCGTTCATTTTTGACCATGTTATTGAGCAGTTCGATGATCGCCTCGCGTTCATCTTCCAATTCATGCTTTCTGGTCTCGTCCTGGCACAGGTCAAAAATGAACGTCCTGCCCGACTCCATCTGGAGGATGCCTTTGAACGTATTGAGCACCAGCCGTTTTCCGGTCGCTGTCGAGCAATATTCGATGAACGGCATGGTTTCCCCGGTGCTGAGCACCTCGAGGTCACGGGCTCTGAAGACTTCGCTCATGCCGGGGAAAGCCTCGATTTCATAATCATTCTTGCCGATCACGTCCTCTGCCAGAACCCCGGTCAGCCGTTCCAATTCCTTGTTCCAGATCACATACCGGAAGTCATTGGTAGCGTCTTTGACCATGATGCTGGCCGGCATATGCTCAAGGAGTTCCTGCAGAATGCCCTGCATCTCCTCGGTCTGCAGTTTGGCCTCCTCGGTCTTGGTGACGTCGCTGCAAACTCCGACCAGGAGTCGGCGGCCGTTGACGATCATCAGCGCCTTTGAATAGCGCACATAATGACGGATTCCCTGGGAGTCGGTCAGGTCCCGCGTCCGATCCATCATGCCGCCGCGCGAAGCCAGTTCCTCGTCCTCCGCCTGCATCTCTTTCGCCAGGTCGCCCCAGACTGCGTAGTTGTCCTTGCCCAACACCTCGCGCTGGCAGGCTTGCATCAAGTCGCGAAAGCGTTCATTGGCAAAAACATATCGGAAGCCATCGTTGACGTCCTTGGCGAACACTGCACTAGGGAGGTTGCCGAGCAGCTGACTTTTCCAGGCGTTCAGTTCATTCACGTCTTGCGACAGATAGTCGCGACGCCGGAAATGACACAGCAGAAGAAAAAACAACGCCAGCTGAGGCAGCAAAATCAACCCTGCCTGGAGCAGAACCATGCGGCCGTTCGGGGCAAGTTTCCACAGAACAAACCCGATGCCGCAGGCTTGCAGCAAAATAAGAATGGTGATGACTTTGTAGAAAATCCTGCGACGCATCTTGCTTTCCGCTCTTGAAGACACGACCTTCTGCCGTGCAGCCTATGTCTGCAACGGCCGCTTGACGCGGACATAAAGAAATCAAACCGTCTCATATGACAACGATTTGGGGAAAAAACGGCGTCAGGCCTCTTGCATGGCAGCCTATCCGGGCAGCCACGGCCAGCGCCGTAAACGGGCAAAGGATTACTATGTCGGTTCTTGAGCAGATTACAAGCTGGTTCCCTGGTGGGAACGACAACAATCTCGCCAAAAAAGCATAAAATTCCAAATTAGGCTATGGACATTAGGCCACCCTGAACTACTACCGACCAACTTCTTGTTTTTTCGGAAAAGATTTTCTGCAAAACGGCGTTTATGTGTCACCCCTGGCGGGGCTCAAAATTATAATCCGTCCACCCAGGGCTGCGCTCGCCCTTGGCGGGCTTCGCTTACCCTGGGCTTTTATGTTGTAGC
>JAAZKI010000024.1 GCA_012799905.1 Lentisphaerota bacterium
CTATAATCGATTTCTAAGTAGTCGTATACATGATAACGCGATGAAGCACTTGTTGGAATGAAAAAAAATCCAAATCCCCATGGTATTCTACCCCAGATTCTAATACCGTAATTAAAATTACGGTTGTTATATAGAATCTTGTCATTTAAAACGCACGAACAGAGTAAGAGCGATGCGAAAATAAGAATTAGCACCTTAAAGGCATTTTTCATTTTTAAGCAAATTAAATGTAATGGGGGAGTCTGGCCAGAAAATTTACAAAAATGACAGATTCGCCCCATTATACGTTTTCTAAGTGAATTAAGTATCATTTTCCACATGTATTTCCCCCTTTTCATTTCGATCTGCAGTTGGCCGCATTGACAATGGCATCGACTTCCAATGCCGTAATATCACCAGTAATGACTTTTAATTTCATCTGTTTCTCCTAAGCTTCTGTGAAACTATCGATCAACTTCTTGTTTTTTGGGAAAGATTTTCCGGAAAACTTATCGCCAAGCCGTTACTCACTCCACCCCAGGTTCAGCTTCGCTTCACCCGGGGTTATTCCTAGTGCCGCCTCTCCGAGGCTCAGGCTTAGGGGGCATCCATCCCCAGGTTCCGCTTTGCTTCACCTGGGGTTACTCATGGTGCCACCTCTACGAGGTTGGGGTGGCCCTCAGATCATTCAGGCCAAGCGGGCGGCGACTTGAAGCGTTTCTCCGCGCCATCGGACTGTCCAGACTGAATAGTCAAAAAACCTATAGGCCAAATCGCAAATCCGCATGCAATTCTATCCCGACGAACAACAACCATATACAAAAATTTCCGCGTATTCTGTGTATTCAGTGGTTACAACAGCACCCACAAAACAAAAATTTCGTGTTTTTTCGTGGTTAAAAAAATAAGTTGTGGACGGTGGACCACCCTAAGAAACTTACATCCCGATTTCCCGGATAAGTCGTCGCAGCAGGCGTTGGAAAACCGGCGCTTGCCGGGCTGAGACCTCATACACTTCTTCGATGCTCAAAGGCGTTGGCGAGATGCCGGCAGCCAAGTTGGCAATGCAGGACAAGGCGCAGACGCGCAGGCCGCAATGCCTGGCTGCCATGGCCTCGCAGGCGGTTGACATGCCGACCGCGTCCGCTCCCAGGCGGCCGTACATCCGGATTTCCGCCGGCGTCTCGAAATTCGGCCCGGCGGTCTGAATGTAAACACCCTCGTGCAGCTCAACGCCCTCGGCCGCTGCCGACTTCCGCGCCAAGTCCAGAAGGTCGGAATCATAGACCTGGCTCATGTCCGGAAAACGCAATCCGAGACTATCCAGGTTAGCGCCCCGCAGCGGCGACGGCACCAAAAAGAACAGATGGTCAGTCACCAGCATGAACGTCCCTGGCTTCAGAGCCGGATTGATGCCTCCGGAGGCATTGGTCAGAACAACGGACTTAACCCCGAGCAGGCGCATCAGCCGGATTGGCATGACGACGTCTGCCATGTCATAGCCTTCGTAGTAGTGGACGCGGCCTTGCATCACTGCGACCGGCACGCCGTCCAGGCGTCCAAACACGAATCGGCCTGCGTGTCCTTCGACCGTCGTGGTCGGGAAGCCGGGGATGTCCGCATACGGGAGGATGCAATCGGCCTCGACCAAGGCAGCGAAATCACCCAGGCCAGAACCCAAAACAACCCCTACTTGCGGGGTCATCCCAAGACGTTCACGCACAAACGCTGCGGCTTTTGCCAGTCTGTCTTCCATCTTCTGTCCCACCAGTAGCTCCTTGTTTTGCTGTGTCTGAACCGCCGCTCGCAACGGCTGACTCCCTATGCATAACATACGGCGACAAAAGGCGATATTCTACAAACTACACCGAAATTATTGCAGCCAGACAAAATCTCACCGTTGGCATAGAAAATGCCGTCCGCACCATTAGGTTATATTCCATGCCTTATGTCATGCGGACGGCAGCGCTTCTGCCATAACCCGCTGCAACCTTATCCCCCCTTGCCCTAGTCCCCATCAACTATGACTCTACGACCACCTACTGTGCAATGGCTTGCCGACGACGGCGCCGCATACCGTCAGCCCGGCCCTTCTGCCCGCCAACACGGATTCCTGGACATCATTGACCAGACCAAGCTTCCCAAGGAACTGGTCCGTTTGCAGTTATGCAATCCGGACGACATCTATGACGCCATCAAGCGCCTGGCCGTGCGCGGCGCACCGGCCATTGGCTGCGCTGCTGCCCTGGGACTGGCCGCCGTTGCCCAACGCCTCCAGGCCAGCAGTCCGCCTGACTTTATCCAGCAAGTCCGCCAAATCGCCGACTACCTCGCATCGTCGCGTCCAACCGCCGTCAACCTCGAATGGGCTCTTAACCGCTGTCTGGGAAAACTGACGGCCGGCTCTATTCCTGACTTGCAGCAGGCGCTCCTTGACGAAGCCCTGGCCATCCTCCAGGAAGACATCGCCATGTGCGAAGCCATCGGCCGCCACGGCATGACTCTCCTGCGACCAGGCATGGGGGTTCTAACCCACTGCAATGCTGGCGCTCTTGCCACCGGCGGCTGCGGCACAGCTTTGGCGCCAATCTATGCCGCCCAGGCCGCTGGCTGCGATGTCCATGTCTTTTCCGATGAAACCAGACCCTTGCTCCAGGGCGCTCGGCTGACTGCCTGGGAGCTGTCCGTCTCCGGAGTCAAGGTCACTACTATCTGCGATTCGATGGCAGCGCAGGTAATGCGGGAAAAGCGCGTTGACATCGTCATCGTCGGCGCTGACCGGGTCGCAGCCAATGGCGACGCCGCCAACAAAATCGGCACCTACCAACTCGCCATCGCTGCCCGCTACCATCGCATCCCCTTCTACGTCGCCATGCCCTACTCGACCATCGACCGAAATCTCTCTACCGGCGATTCCATTCCGATTGAACAACGCTCTCCCGATGAAATCGACCACTGCCCAGGCGTCCAAGTCTACAATCCGGCTTTTGACGTCACCCCGCATGACCTAATCACAGGCTATATCACCGAACGCGGCATCCTGGCTCAGCCTTGACCACGCCCCGACATCGCCGCCCACAACATTAACAAAAAAATCGTCATGACCAGTACACAACCGCCTCGTTTCTGGACCGAACCGTTCCGCGTCCGCCATTCCGAAGCCAACCGTCACTCCGTGATGAAATTAGAGACCTTCTTTGACTATCTCCAGGAGACTGCCGGCGTCCATGCTGACAAACTCGGCGTTGGCATCGAATACCTGCTTCAGCACCAACAGACCTGGGTTCTGTCCAAGCTCGCCCTCCAAATCAACCGCCATCCGACCCACGGCGAGGAAATCATCGTCAAGACCTGGCCATCGGGATTCCATAAGTTATTCGCAGTTCGTCAATTTGACATTTCCACCCGGGATGGCAACCCCATTGCCAAGGCCTCCAGCTTCTGGATTCTCCTAGACACGGCGCGGTCGCGGCCCATGCGGCTTCCGGACTCCTTGACTGTCCCCTTCCCTGACAATCGCGACCTGCCGACCTTCCTCCCGCCGCCGGACAAGATGCCCCGCACCGAAGCCGTTGACCCGCTCCCGACCCTGGTGACCGAGCACATGATTGACATCAACCAGCACCTGAACAACGCCCGCTACGTGGCCATGGCCCACGACTGGATCGCCCACCACACCGGCGCTAACCCAAACTTCTCCCGCCTTGACGTCAATTTCTGCTCCGCCACCCCGGTTCACGCCACTCTCCAAACCGCCGGACACATTGACGGCAACGAATTCTCCCTGGAAATCACCGGCGGCCTCGAACCCGATGATCGCACCCTCCGCTTCCAGGCCTGTGGACTGCTTGCCGAATAACCGCCATGACGACCAAGCCCCACCAAGAGACCGCAGCCATCGGCCGTTCCTGGCTCACCAGCACCGCCGGCATCCTCGCCAGCCGCGTCTTCGGCTTGCTCCGCGATATCGTGCTGGCCTGGTACTGGGGCAGCACCGGCGTCATGCAGGCGGCCTTCAATGTCGCCTTCGCCATCCCCAACATGCTGAGGGCCTTGTTCAGCGAAGGCGCTTTTGCCGCTGCCTTCGTGCCCATGGTCGCAGGCAAGCTCAGTGACGGCGACCGCGACGGGGCTTGGCGCCTGGCCGAACGGGCCATTTCCCTCCAGGCGACCGTCCTCGGTGTGATAACGGTGCTCGGCGCTGCCATTGCCGCCGCTATCTGGGCTCTCCTGCCGGAAACCGCCTCCGAACACGTCCGGCTGACTTTCTTGATCCTGCCGATTGTGATGCCGTATGCGCTCTTCATCTGCCTGGCCGGCGCATTCGCCTCCATCCTCAATTCCCTGCGCCAATTCGCGCTCCCGGCTCTCAACCCCATCATCTTCAATGTCGTACAGATTGCCGCTGTCGGCCTCATCTATCCGCTCTGGCGCATGGATGAGCTGCCTGCCCTGATTATCTTCTGCCTCAGCATCCTGCTCGCCGGACTCCTGCAAATGTTCGTCCTGATGATCCTTTGTCGGCGCCGAGGATTCGTCTTTCATTTCCGGCCCGTCTGGAATGACCCGGAGGTGCGACTTTTCGTCTCCAAAATCCTGCCGGCCATTCTCGGCAACAGCGTGCAGCAATGCAACAACCTGATTGACAAGGCCTTGGTCATGTACCTCGGCCCTGCCGCCATCGGCGCACTCGCCTATAGCCAGCATTTAGTCTATATGCCCACCGGCGTCTTCGGCGTCGCCATGGGCGTCGTCTGCTTGACCAGCCTGTCTCAGGCCTGGAATCGCGGTAACCTTGATGAAATGGCTTCCAGCCTGGACTTTGCCCTGCGCCAGATGCTCTTTCTCACCATCCCTTGCGCCATCCTCGGCATCGTCCTCGCTGAGCCGGCCATCCGCCTTCTCTTTCAGCGAGGCGCTTTCAACGAAGAGGCTGTGCGCGAATGCGCCTGGGCTCTGCGCTTCTATCTGCCTGGCTTGCCGGCCTTCTGCCTGGCCAAGGTCGCCGTCACTCCCCACAATGCCCGCAAAGACACTACCACGCCGGTCAAAGTCTCCTTGGTCTGCATTGGCCTCAACCTCGTCCTCAATCTGATTTTAATGCAATTTCTGCGGCAGGGCGGACTCGCCCTATCCACCAGCATCTGCTCTTGGATCAATGTCATCGCCCTGTTGTGGCTTTGCCGACCGCATCTGCCGCAATGGCAACCGTCTTCAACTATCCGCGCCGCCCTGCCCTTGCTGATCGCCGCTGCTCTGGCTGGCCTGGCGGCCTGGTTCGTCGCCGACTGGACAACTAGCCGCCTGACTGCCTGGCCGGCTTTTCTTGCTCAAGCCGCCATTCTGCTGGCAGGCGGCGCTGCCGGAGGCATAACCTACTTGGCCTTGTGCCTGCTTTTCCGCTGCCCAGAACCACTCCAACTGGTAAACTGCCGCAAACCATCCAAAAAACTCGCCGCGTCGTGAAGCAAAAGCCTCGCTATGGTCGGGTTTCCATCCTGCTTTGACAAGCACCCCGCAATTGATAATTAACCCGTGAGCGCCGCCTTCTGCCTTATCTCATTCAGGTTCCCGCAAGTCTCCGAGGCGCATCAGAAAGGTCATTCAGGGGATGGAAAGCATGATGCCTGCATGCATGCAAAATCAAATTCAAGCACAAAATAACTATGATTCTGCAGAAAGCCGTTTGAAAAGGGGGGTGTAGTGGCCTATTTTTCCTGCGGGCTTAGAAATCAGACCCCACCCACCCAAGGGGGGCCACCCTCCCAAATTTTGTCAC
>JAAZKI010000561.1 GCA_012799905.1 Lentisphaerota bacterium
ACCGCATCGGCCAAGGCATTGAGTTCGACTACTGCTGCGTGCATGCCGCCCTGGCGCTGCGCGAAATGGGCTACGAAACCATCATGGTCAACTGCAACCCGGAAACAGTCTCCACGGACTATGACACCTCCGACCGACTCTACTTCGAGCCGCTGACCCTGGAAGACGTTCTCAGCATCTATGAAAAGGAAAAGCCACTCGGCGTCATCGTCCAATTCGGCGGGCAGACGCCGCTCAATCTGGCCACTGACCTGGCCCGAAATGGCGTCAACATCCTGGGCACCTCCCTGGCGACTATCGACATGGCTGAAGACCGCGATTTGTTCCGCGCCATGATGGAAAAACTCGACATTCCCATGTCGGTCTCCGGCATGGCCAGCAACCTTGAGCAGGCGCTGGCCATCGCAGGCCGCATCGGCTACCCGCTCATGGTCAGGCCGTCCTTTGTGCTCGGCGGACGCGGCATGGAAGTCGTCCGAGACGACGCAATGCTCCGGCAATACGTCGAAGCCGCAGTTGATGTCACCCCGGAACGCCCCATCCTGATCGATAAATTTCTGGAAAACGCAATTGAAAGCGAGGCGGACGCGATTGCCGACGGGCATGACGCATTTGTGCCATCGGTGATGGAGCAGATTGAACTGGCTGGCATCCATTCCGGAGATTCCGCCTGCGTCATCCCACCGATCAGCATTCCGCAGCAACACATTGAAACGATCCGGGAATACACGGCCAGAATTGCCCGGGAAATGGGCGTGGTCGGCTTGATGAACATACAGTATGCGATCTGCGAAGACGTGGTCTACGTCCTGGAAGCCAATCCGCGCGCTTCCCGGACTGTGCCCCTGGTATCCAAGGTCTGCGGTCTCTCCATGGCTAACCTTGCCACCCGCGTGATGATGGGCGAACGCCTGGCCAACCTCAATCTGCGGCACCATGACATCCCGCATAATGGCGTCAAGGAAGCCGTCTTCCCATTTACCATGCTGCCGGAAGTCGACCCAATTCTCGGGCCGGAAATGCGCTCAACCGGCGAAGTCCTGGGCCTGGCGACCAACTTCGGCCTGGCCTTTTACAAAGCGGAAGAAGCAGCCAAGCCCCCGCTGCCGAGTTCCGGGACAGTTTTGATCACCGTCCACCCGGCCGATCGCGAGGGCATCTTAGAGCCGGCCCGCAAATTCATGCAGCTTGGCTTTACGATCCGGGCGACCGACGGCACGTGCGCATTCCTGCTCGCTCATGGCGTCAAGGCCACCCCAATCGCCAAGATCAACGAAGGCCGACCGAATATCGTGGACGCTATCAAAAACGGCGAAATCCACCTGGTCATCAACACCCCGATCGGCAAAGCCAGCGCCATAGACGACTCCTACATCCGGAAAAACGCTATCCGCTATGGCGTGCCCTACATCACGACCGTCGCAGCCGCCAAAGCCGCTGCCGAAGGCATCACCGATTTCCAGAAGGGTGACGGCGGCGTCATGTCCCTGCAAGAATACCACCGGAAAATCGTCTAATGGGCGGGCAACCGAGCCCTACCCGCCTGCTTTTGAACTCACCTCTGGAGCTGGAACAGCATGGTGTCCGGGGTGGTGCAGGCGTAGTCCAGGCAACCGTCCGCACCGACGCTTTCTTCACGGCCGCTGAAAAGCTCCGTGACCCGCTTGACGCCCGCCGGCAACCGCAGCCGGACTACGTCGCCATTAGCGGCGTGAACGGCCAGGAGATCGCCCTCGGCGTAAACCGGGAACTCCTCGTCGCAGTACAGGTGCACCCCCGCCTTTGCCGCCAAATCCTTGAGAACGGCTACGGTCAAATCCTTGTAGTCATGGATGTAGCATGACGTCCAGTCGCCCATGTCACGACACACAACTCCGGTGCTGTTGTATGGAATGCCGCTGATAGTCTCACAGAAAGCCGGATCAAGGCGTCCCTCCTGGATGATTCCCGGGCCGTACAGCCAGGACATGCTCCCGCAGCAGCGCAATTTTCTCTGGGGTGAGCACGAACGCTGAGGTGAAGACCACTAGCCGGAAGCGGTCGAAATCCTGGCAGCGCGGAATATCCTGGAAGGAAAAGACTTCGAACGGTGCGCCAAGTCGGTTGAGACGATTGCGGGTGCCGAGGTTCATGTCCCGCACCCGCGGGTCGTCCTGGTTGACGTAATACGTGCTTTCCGGGTCAACGATCATCGCTGTCTGGCTCGCGTCGCGGGCGGGCTGGCCGCCGTGCTGCGACCACAGTTCGCGCGCCCGGGCAAGCGTTTGCATGACTTTTTCGCCCTGGTAATAGTCGCCCCACATGTCAAACCACCATAGGTGGGTTCGCTTGATCAGTCCCAGGGCGGCCTCGCGCTTCAGGCCGGCCACTGACGCCTTCTCGTTCGGCCAGGCTGACTTAAGGCGCAGATTGATGTGCGGCGACAGGTAGGAATTGTACGTATGCGTCCGCTGATCGCATTCATGCAGGAGCCTTTTGCCGCGCACTGCGGCAGTGCCGTTCGGAATCAGAAAGCCGCTCCCGCCGCCCATCTCCCGGTCTTGATACGTGCCCGGGGCGATGAGAAAGTCGATTTCCGGCGCGTCCAGCACTTTTTCATATTCCAGATGGCCGCAGGAAACCAAGGTGCGGGCCGTCTTTTCCAGGATGTAGCCGTAGAAACAGCCGACCTCCACTGGCCGACGGACTACTGACCGGATAATCCGGGCAAAATACAAGATAGCGTCCGCGACAGTTTCGGGTTCTTCCGGTGTTTGGGAAAAAGATAAAGTTTCACTCTCTGCCGTGGCTTAGAGGGGCATCAAGAAGCGGTCGGAGTTCTCCGCCGTACTTTGGAAATGCCCTTCCGGCAAGGGCTTTCACGG
>JAAZKI010000171.1 GCA_012799905.1 Lentisphaerota bacterium
CCGTGAAAGCCCTTGCCGGAAGGGCATTTCCAAAGTACGGCGGAGAACTCCGACCGCTTCTTGATGCCCCTCTAAGCCACGGCAGAGAGTGAAACTTTATCTTTTTCCCAAACACCGGAAGAACCATATCTTGTACCAGGATGACAATGATGAGTGGTTCATTCACTGTTATTATCGTGACAAAAGTGACAGCGACTTTTTCTTCTGGAACTGGGCCTATGAGATGACCTATAAGTCCAATTATATTCCCGACACCAGGATGTATGAATGCAATACGCAGTTAGCGCGTGTCAGTTCAACTGAAGCAGACTACGTTCGTGGCTTACGCGGAGAACCTAACGCCGCCTGGCGCTATGCCCATGTTAAATACGGCTACCAGACTCTTTCCATCGGTTTGCAGATTTCGTCACATTGCGTAGCCAATCCCAGCAATCGTCCGGCCAAAGCACCAGAAGTGCAGAGCCCGTCCGAAACAGTCATGATTCTGGAAAATATGGCAAATTTGGGTTTTATGGTCGGTGGGCATTACAGCGTAGCCGGTGTGCATGGGATGGCTAATTCCATCCTTTGGGCAGATGGACGAGTGACCAGCTGGAAATTCGTTGAACAAACACTGTCCAAGCCGGGAAACTATTATTACTACTGGAAGCTGAAAAAATAACAATAGGCAAAATCTCTCGCCCTACGCCCCCCGCTCCTATTTTCGGCGGCAATAACTGGTCAGCGATTGGCGATTAAGCTGTGGGCGCCGCCCCCTTTGCCTGGTCTCATGCAGATTCCCGCAAGTCTCGGCTTGCATCAGAAAGCCCACTCAAGTGATGGAAAGCATGATGCCAGCGTGCCAAGCAGAATCCTACTCAAGCACAAAATCACTATGATTCTGCAAAAAGCCGTTTGAAAAAGGGCGGTTGGCGGCCTATTTTTCCTGCGGGCTTAGAAATCAAACCCCACCCACCCAAAGGGGGGCCACCCTCCCAAATTTTGTCACGCACGCGCGAGAGGGCGAGGCAGAAGGGCGGCTGGTATTCCATTGATGGAGCCTCTCAAAATTTTGTCACGCGCGCGCGAGAGAGGGCGAGAGAGAGAGAGAGAGAGAGACGATTTATGCGTCACCCCTTTCGGGGCTCAAAACTATATTCCATCTCACCCATGGCTTCGCTGCGCTCACCCTGGGCTTTTATGTTTCAGCCCTTTGGGCCTTTTGCCGCTTCGCGGCGGTGGACGGGGTGGACGGCGTGCCACTATCGACCTGCTTCTTGCTTTTTGGAAAAGATTTTCTGCAAATCAGCACTTTTGTGTCGCCTCGCCGAGGCTCAGGCTTGAGGGAGGACTACGCCCCAGGTTCCGCTTCGCTTCACCTGGGGTTACTCATGGTGCCGCCTCGCCGAGGCTGACTGCATCGCAAATCTTTCTGATGGCAAGTTGTCAATGCCATATCCGGCATTATATTAAGATTTTTCTCGCACGGCTAGTCGCCTCTGGCGCCCTCTTGTCACTCGTGACCGGCGCTGGATTCCGCTCCAAATTCAGGTATGGACGGAACTCGGGTTCAATGGGCGACGTCAGTTAACGCCGGAGCTGTGAAAATACCACAGGAGCATTCATGAAGAAGGGTCCAAAACACACGTTGTGCCGTCGCGTCGGCAAGTGCCTCTGGGGCATGCCTAACTGCCCGACCAACAGCCGCACCATCAAAACCCGCGAGGGCGGCGAAGCCACGTCCTCTCCGAAGGCGTATCCTGCTGGACAGCACGGCCCCACCCGGCGCCGCGGCAAATTGTCCACTTATGGCGAACTGCTCCTGGAAAAGCAGAAGTTGCGCCGTTACTACGACTTGACTGAGCATCAGCTCCGGTTCATCTATGAGAAGTCCCAGCGTGGTGCTGGCATCACCGGCGAAAAGCTGCTGCAGAACCTGGAAATGCGCCTGGTCACTGCGGTGTACCGCGGCGGTTTGGCGCCCACCATTTTTGCGGCCCGCCAGGCCGTGTCGCATCGCCATATCCTGGTTGACGGCAAGATCATCGACCGCGCCAGCTATCGCCTGAAACCCGGCCAGGTAATCAGCATCAACGCTGAACGCTCCCCGATGTTGGCCAGCATTGCTAAAGGCATTGACGCTCTCACGCCGCCGTATCTCCAAAAAGACGCGGAAGAGTGTAAAGTCACTGTTTTGCACGAGCCCCTGCCCGAGGAAATCCAGTCTGAAGTAGTCATCTCCAAAGTCGTCGAGTACTACGCTCGCTAATTGCTTGGCCGGCTATCGGCAAAGCAGCGACGCTTCCTTAGGGGGTCCCGAGGCACGCCTCGGCGGCCCCTTTATTTTTGTCAACCGCCCAATGGCTGGGCATGGCACCATTCTTGAGGTTCACCGATGAAAAGCATGACGGGATATGGCCGGGCCACGGCCGAGGCGAATGGCAACCAGGCGACCGTCGAAGTGTCGGCCGTCAACAGCCGCAAACTGGTGGATATGCGCTTCACCATGCCGCGGGAATTAAATGCCTTGGAGCCAATGCTCCGGCAGACCATCCAGCAGCATTTTTCCCGGGGCAGCCTCAACATTGTCGTCAGTTACAAACTCAGCGAAGAGAACCGACGCTTGCAGGCCGCTATTGACATGCCAGCCGCTCAAGCCGCTGCCAAGATGCTGACCGAACTGGCCCAGCAGACCGGCCTCCAGCCGCCGACAATCCAGGACATTATCTCCTTTCCCGGCGTCATCAGCGAAAACATGTCATCATCCCTGGAGCCCCTCAAGGAACTCGTGGCGCAGGCTCTGGAAGCCGCCCTGGCTGACTTGTCTGCCATGCGCGAGAAGGAAGGCGCCGCCTTGCGGGAAGACCTTCTGGCGCGGGGCAAGACGATTGCCGCCCTGGTGGAAAAGATTGCCGCTCGTGGCGATGACGCCCTGGTCTTGCAGCGGCAGCGCCTGCGCGATCGCATCGCCGCGCTCGGAGTCGAACTGACCTTGGATGACGAACGGCTCACCAAGGAGCTGACCTTCTACGCTGAACGGGCTGACATCACCGAGGAAATCGTCCGCCTGCAAAGTCATCTAGTGCAATACGAGGAATTGCTTAACAGCGATGACGCGCCAGGTCGGAATCTTGACTTTTTGAGTCAGGAAATGAGCCGCGAAGCCAACACCTTGTCCGCCAAGACTGCGGACCTGGCCATCACCAACGACGTGCTGGTCATCAAGGCCGAACTGGGCAGGATTCGCGAACAGATCATGAACATCGAATAGGCCCGGCCAGCATCGGCCTGGTCACTGCTCGGGGTTGCGGCCAAAGACGATAATCGTCTGGTCATCGGCCTGCGGTTCATCCCCGGCAAAGGTCTTGACTTTTGCCATAATGGTTTCGGCGGCATCGTTAGGGGAGGAGAACCCATTCTGCCATTCCGCCACCAGGCGTTCAAGGCCAAATTCCTCCTGGTACTTATTGAGCGCCTCGGTCAGGCCATCGGTGAACAAGCAGAAAAGCGCACCCGGCTCAAGGGAAAAGGTCATGGTTTCAAACAGGTCCGGAAAGTCATTCGGCCACATTCCCAAGGCCGGCCCGGATGGCTTCAGGACGGAGCAAGTTCCATCAGCGTCAAGCCGCAACAGCGGCGTATGACCGGCGCAGCCAAATTCACAGATATGCTTGTTTAGGTCAATCAACAGCAGGTTGACCGTCAGAAAATGGGCGCTGTCGCTATTGGCATAAACCAGCCGATTGACGTCCAGAAGAAAAGACTTCATATCGGTATAGCGTTCGACCACGGCTCTGACAAAGCACTGCGACATTGACGTCATCAAGCAGGCAGGCAGGCCCTTTCCGGTAGCATCCGCGACCATGACCATGATGCGGTTGTCGTCAACAACGATAAAATCATAGAAGTCGCCGCTGACCTCATAGGCTGGCCGGTGCAAGGTCGCGAACTGGTATTCCCCGATAACCGGCGGGATATCAGGCAGCATCGACTTCTGCAATTCGGCGCAGACTTCCA
>JAAZKI010000589.1 GCA_012799905.1 Lentisphaerota bacterium
CTCCGTCCAGTGCCGGCACTTCAGTGCCGGGATTCCCCCCCCAAAAAAAAAATCTGCGCCACCTGCGGTAATCTGCGGACAAAGCACCCCCTCAACATTCAACATTCAACATTCAGCATTCAGCATTCAGCATTCAGCATTCTCGCCCCTCGCCCCTAACGAATTATGAATTATGAATTATGAATAACAAAGCACCCCCTCAGCATTCAACATTCAACATTCAGCATTCAGCATTCTCGCCCCTCGCCCCTCGCCCCTAAAAAAAGCCCCTCGCCCCTCGCCCCTAAAAAAAGCCCCTCGCCCCTATTCTTGTTCACTGCCCGACAACACGGAAGGCCGGCGTCACTGCTTTTGGCATAGGGATAAAATCGCGCTGCGCTGCTGTGTGTCGGCTATGCATTTGAACCGAAGCGGTCACTTGGCAGTTTTCGATCTTGCTTCCCCTTCTGGCCATCAGCAGCATGGGGTTGTATTGGCGACGCAGCACCACCGCTTCGCCCACGCGCCAGCTCATGGTGGAACGTGCGCCCTGCGTCAAGGGCGCCGAGTCGCTGAACAGCCGACCTTCGGCATTGGCCATTTCCACTTCCATAACGCAGTCAAACTGCACATCGCCGGTGCATAGCCAAAGGTACTCCACCTCAATGCTTTCATGAAATTGACTTACTTCCGGCGGCGTGACTTGCAAGCCACACAAGGTCAAGGCTGGCGTAAAGCGAGCCATCACCGGCGCAGTCCGCTGCAATGCCTGGTAAAATGTCAGGAGTTTGCGGTCACTCTCACTGAGCGCCAGGCCGCTGGGACGGCTGCCAGCCAGTTTCTCCAACCGCAGCAAAACATAAATGTTGCCGGGACACAATTCCAGGCTGCGCTGATAAGCCTCTATCGCTTGCTCTTGGTCGCCGGCCAACTCATGCGCCCGACCCGCGAAAAACGGCAGCAGATGCTTTTGCAGCCAGGTTCCGTGCTCACCGTCCTCAAGCATCTTTTCCAGGCGTTCCAAGCCATCGGCCCAGAACCTGGCCATTGCCGGGTCGCGCTCTTCTCTAGCCTCGGCGCCCAGCAGCGGCAAGGCCAGGCGCAAAAACCGCTCCCGGATATTGAAGGTGGAAAAACCCTCCTCGCCAATTTGCGCCAGCAGACTGGCGGCTTGGTTCAACTCTTCTGGCGATGGCGGAGTCAGCATTTCATATGCAAAGGGCAGCAGGACATTCGGCGTGGTCTCGGCTTTGCCCAGCGCGATGGCGACCTCTGCCTCCCGCAGCAGCACCGGAAAGGACAACGGCACTTCATGGCGCTGTCCAAGCAGATATGCGGCGGCTTCGCTGACCTTGCCGGCATCGCAGAGTTCATCGCAGCGGCGCAGGCGGTCTCCTGCGTTGACGGCCGCCAGCCGCAGATACTCCGGCATCAGCTCAGACCGTTTTTCCCACTGGCCAGTCAAGCCCAGAAGTTGAATCTGCCGTTCATGCCAGTCTCGCCAGGCGCCGGCTGCTTCCAAGTCGCTGTCCTGGTCTGCTGGCAGGTCTTGGCGCATTTTTGTCTGCAATACAAAGGCCTGCTCATAGTTTTGACTGGAGATCAGAAAATCAAACAGCACGCGGTTCATCTTGGCGTCTTGTGGCATAACTTCCAGCAGGTGCTCTAGGCTGTCGGTCAAGTCTCTGACCATTGCTACCAGAGTCTGGGAATAGCTGCCGCCAAAATGCAGGTACTCCAAGGTAAGCTCCAAGGCTCGTTGGCGCTGCTGCTCGGCTAATGCCGCTGCCTCAGCACCCGGACGGCTGGCCAGACGTTGATACGAGCGGCGATACGCCTCACTGACTTCGCGGATTGTGTTCCTAATCCGAGGCTGGCAGGCCAAGGTGCCCTCGTAAATCTGGGTCACCTGTCGTTCGTCCACCCGCCCATCCAGAAGCGCAAATTGCTCATAGATGCTGGCGTAAATGCGCAGGGTGTCGCCATCCGCAGGCAGCCGCTGGCACGCAGCAGCGCTGTCCGCCTTGGCCGCAGCCATGTATTCCATCGACTCACCAGGAAGAAGATAAGCCAGTGGGACGAGACTGATAGCCCGCAGGCGCAAAATAGCGGGGTGGCCAGGATAGCCGGCCAGCGCCGCGTCAGCCAGAGCGACCCGGCGCTGATAATCCTTCCAGCCTGGCTGCCAACCAGCGTCTTCTGACTTGATTTCATAATACAGTTTCGTATGCTGCCAGGCCGCATTAATGCGTCGGACATGCCAAGGAATCAACGCCAACGCCGCCAGTCCGACCAACAGAAACGTCAGTCGTCGCGGCTGCCATCGTCTAAGTTCCACGACTGCCTGCCGACCAGACTTTGACTCGTCCTCTGGCGACGGTCTCGGTCTTCCGCACAGGAAAACTATAGCCAGCAAGGTCGAAAACAACATCGCATTTGGCATGGCCAGCAAATTGAAGTCAAACATCTCATGGATCAGCCCACCCAGGATGGCTGCCAGTGCGCCCAGGCCGATCCAGCGCAAAGTCATATCTTGCTGTCGCCAGATTCTGCTGGCAGCGCGCGCCAGCAGCCATCCAGCCAGAAGGATGATCACCGCCGCCATTGGCAGGCCGACTTCGGCCGTCATTTCAAGCCAGTCATTGTGGGCGTGCTCAATCAAGCCGTCGGTGAAAAACCCTTTTTCATACGGCTGGATTGCGTCACCGTATGCGCCCAGGCCGGTTCCGAACCACGCGTAGTCCTTGATCAATTTCCAGGACGCACGCCATACGATCAGCCGGTCTTCACCAGCAAGCGAATCGCTGGCAAACAACTCTCGATAGCGTTCAGACAGCCGACTAAGCGCCGGCGGCAAAGCCAGCAGCAAAGCCGCACCAAGGACAATGGCCAAGGCAAAAATCTTCTGGCGGCCGGCAGCGACGCGAGCGCCGCGCACCAGCCAGACCAGCCCGAAACAGGTGACGGCGATGACAGTTGCCATAAAAGCGCCGCGGGACAAGCTGAGCACCTGGGCCGTCTGCATCGCAAACAACATGAACGTGATAGGGATAATCAACCGCTGCCAGGACGGCGGATCGCCGTATGTCGGCTTACGTCTGGTCGCCCCGACTGCAGTCAGGAGTCCCATGCCCGCCAGTATGCCCAACAACATCATAAAACCGAAGTGGTTGCGATTCAGGAAGACGCCGGTGAACACGGTCAAGGCCTGCATGCCGCCACCCTGGTCCTGGCGCCATAATTCCCAGAACGCAAACCCGGCGTTGGCAAAAGCCGACACGACAACGGCAGTCATTGCCAAGCGCAATCCTGTCCGGCGTCGCGCCTTGTGCAGCAGCAGCACAAAGATGAGCAGGCACAGCAACAGCAGCTCACATGCCCGCAGCGTGTAGTCAGGCGCCAGCGTCAGCCGTGCCGGGACTGTGCCTAAACCAATGCGATCCAAGCTTTCCCACCATGACCAGCTGACTGGCGACAGCCGGGCCACGACGCCATCTGGCAAGGGGAGAAATTGCACCAGGCCCAAAGTCAGCGGAAGAACGAACAACAAGATGCCGGCATGCCAGCGCCAGCGCACAGATTCGCTGCCTCGCCACCAGGCAGCCAGGCCCCAGATGGCATAGAGCAACGCCAACAAGCAGCTGGCCGTTGGAAGCCACCAGTAATCGCCGCCGTTATAGACGAGCGGAAGCATGACCAACAGGAACAGCAAACCGTAAAATGGCACCGACTCCAGCTGTTCGACCAGCCGGTCAAAACGCCGCGCTAGTTTCCGCTGCCAAGAACGCCGGGAACGGTGCGATCGAGGACGACGAGAACGCCTCCGATCCGACCTGGAACCGGATTCATGGCCGGCAGCAACGTCCGCGCCGTCCGAAGAGGAACGGAGACCGCGAACTGGTGAAGGCGACGAAGAAGAAAAATTCACAGAATCATCTCCAAAATATGGTTAAAGCGCGAAGTGTTGTGGTAGAAAGCGAAATTTAACATAAGCCGCAGAGTGGCAAAAGTCCCAACACGGCAAGACATAAGAGTCCATGGCAAACTAAAGTTTGAACTACATGCTCCTGCATGCGAGGTACATATGGCAAGCTGAAGCTTGAGGTACATACGGCAAACTAAAGTTTGAACTACATGCTCCTGCATGCGAGGTACATACGGCAAGCTGAAGCTTGAAATACGTACGGCGCCTGAAGGCATATAAAATTTCGCACATTATCCATTATCAATTAAACTTAAAGCTCCTTAGGCATTTGAGGGTTTTTTCAACGGTGGGGTAGTCGCGGAAGAAGAATCCGCGTTGTTCAAACCATTCGGATTGTTCAAGTTGGTCGCGCATCTCCTGGTCTTTGCAAGCGGCGCGGTCAATGCCGATGATCAGAGGGAGCGCCGGATTCTTCGCGACCTGCTTCAGGCGGTTCTCCAGCTGACTGCGATGCCAGCGGTGAAACAACTCCAAATGCACGACTCGGCCTTGCTCATCTGCAAAACTAAAGTCGGGAAAAATCATCTCGCCGCCTTTGCCGCCGGGCAGATGCGACGTCTCATCTAAAATGCGCCAGTCAATCGCAGTCTGACGAAAATGCTGCTCGAACATGGTGATTTCCTCGGGCACATACGTGCCTGAGTGATGGTAGTGTCCAACCAGGCCACTGCTGTCATCCAGTTCCAGGCGAGCTTTCCGCCCTCTCCAGGTCACTTCCGCCCGTAAGCGCCAATTTTCCAAACCGCAGACTGCCGGGAAAAAACTCGCTAATTGCAAGCCGTATCGTTTTGTCTGCTCCAGCACGCTGGCTGGCCCATCAATGGTCAGTCGCAGGCCATTGCCCTGTTTTTCCACACTGGCGAGCAGGCGGAAGAATTTCACATACCGCATCAGCCGTCGCAGCCGTGCTGGCGACGATGCACCGGTGTCAATCACCAGGTTTTTAGCGCGCAGCAGGAGCGCTTGCACGAGTCCGCAGTTGTAGCGCTCCAAGAGTTGCCGCGCATTGATCGCCGGATAGGCGCACAAGCGGTCGTTAGCCGGCAAGTCAGCGTACAGACCGCCGCTTTCCAATAGGGGCTGGCCAGGCAGACGCGCGGCGACTGCGGCCCGGTAGGACTCCTCGTCCTCGTGCAGATTCTGGCGCAGCAGCTCTGCGGCCGTTTGCAGAATTTCCAGCCGTGCGCTGGCATAGTCCAGCTCAGCCGGCTGTGAAAATTCCGCCAGGTCAGTCGCTATCTTGAGGACTCCCCGCGCCTGGCGTAAATTCGGCCATTCTTCTGTCATGGTCGATGTCAATTCCTCGATCTCCTCGCGAGTCGGGCTTTTTTCGACATCAAAGGCCGTCAAGATTTCCGCGGCCAGGGCCAGGAAGCGCTCGTCATCAACTCGGAGGAAAAGCGGCCGCAGTCGACCGCGTTCATTCCGACATAGAATCAGGTCTTTCGTAAGCACGATGCTGTCGTCTCCGATCGCTCACATTCCATTCAGCAGTTCCGTAACTGATCAGCTCATACAGCACGGCCTGCTTGCCAGCGGCTGGCCGCAAAATACGGCCCAGCCGCTGGACGTGCTCGCGGATGCTGCCGCTGCCCGAAACGACAATCCCGACACTGGCCTCCGGGACGTCAACGCCCTCGTTCAACACCCGGCTAGTCACCAGGACAGGCAAGTCGCCAGCCCGGAAGGCATCAAGCAGAACCCGTCGCTCCGCAATTTTTGTATGATGCGTAATCACAGGCAGATAAAACCGCTGCCCCAGTTCATACGCCGTCCGATTGTCGGCTGTAAAGCACAAAATCCTTTCTCCGGCATGGCGGCGCAGCAGCGTCCAAACTTGTTGCAGCTTGGCGCGGCAGGTCATAGCCAGGCGGCGCTGCGTCAGGTAAGCTTGCAGGGCCTCCCGACCGCCAGCCTGCCGGGAACATGCCATCAGAAATTGATTCCAGCCTCGTGGCGCCGATAAATTGATTCGGTTCGAGTGCAGGAACTGGATGTACACTGTCCGGTTCGCCTCATAATCGCGCATTTCGTCCTCTTCCAAGTCAAGGCAAATCCGCTCGGTGCGATAGGCGGCCAGGACGTTTCCCTCCATTTCATCAATATCTCGGCGGTAGCAGATTGGCCCCAGCAACTCGTCAAGAACCGCATCGCCGCCATCCTGTCGTTCCGGCGTGGCGCTCAAGCCGAGGCGATAGGGTGCGATGGCGAACCGTGCCAGCTGCTGGTAAAACGGTCCAGGCAGATGATGACATTCATCAACCACCAGCAGCCCGAACCGATTGCCGATAAAGTCCATCATCATGGCAGCGGAATCATAGGTGCTGATGGTGAGCGGCAGCACGTCCCGGCTGCCGCCGCCCAGCAGCCCAATCTGGATGCCAAAGGCCGCTTCCAGCTGCCGGGCCCATTGCTCCATCAGGTCAATAGTCGGCGCAACCACCAGCGTCGAACGCTGGACTTTAGCCATAGCCATGTGCGCGACGTAGGATTTTCCGGTTCCGGTCGGCAGGACAATCAAACCGCGGCCGCCGCTGCTCCACCAGCTGTTAACCGCTTCCTGCTGGTATTCTCGCGGCGGATGACGACGACGCCATTGCAGGGGCAGCACTTCATACGCCCGCGCCTGGTCGTCATAGGCAAGACCCCGGCGGTACAAATGCAGGATAATCGCCGCATAATGCCTGGCCTCGGCCCGCCATTGCCCGACCCGCTCGTCAAAAACACCCCATTGAGCCAAAGGCAGCGGCGTTGTTGCCGGGGCGTCCAGCAGCAGCGTCCCGTCCTGGAATGTAATTTTCAACGGCAGGTAGGGCACCATGCAGCAGTCACCTCTTCATCCTTGTTTCTGACTGCGGCCGCCAACCAGAAACTCCAACCCCGCCTGAATCCAGGTGTCCCAGAAGCCCCAATTGTGCGTGCCTGGGCCTTCCCGATATTCAAAACCCGGGTATCCAATGGCACGCAAATGGTCGCGCAGACGAATATTGCCCTGATACAGGCCGTCCTCCGTGCCGCAGACCATCAGCAGACGCGGCGGCGTCGCTGCGTGAACCGCCTTGTCCGCCAAGGCGCACAAATCATTGCCACGCGTTTCCAGCTGGTCAACGCCGCCGAAAATCCATTTCCGCTCTGGGTCGTTCGGCTGCAAGTCCAGCCAATGGCGGAGGTCAGCTACAGAAGACAGCCCGACCGCAGCGGCAAAACGGTCTGGGCAGCGCAAGGCCAGCTTCAGAGCGCCATAGCCCCCCATCGACAACCCAGCCGCATATGTGTCCTCCCGCCGGGTGCTCACCGGGAACAAGTCAGCCACTATGGACGGCAATTCTTCGGACAACATGGTCCAATAGCGGGGGCCGCACACGTGGTCAGTATAAAAACCGCGGCCGCCATCCGGCATAACGATAACCAATTCGTATTGAGCAGCATAGCGTTCGATAGACGTTCGCCGCATCCAGATAGTGTGGTCATCGCTGAGGCCATGCAGCAAATACAGCACCGGGTAGTTCTTGCGACCCGAGCCAGCGCTGTTCATGCCGATTTGAGTTTTAGCCCGCTGCGGCACTATCACCAGCATTGAACACGCTCGCCCCAACACATCCGAATGAAAATGACAATCGATAAAGGCCATTTTTGTCTCCTTGCCAATACGCCGAATCTTTTCGCCGCCAGTCTGTTACAGCGGCGTCATGGACAACATCGTCTCCCGGGTGATTTTCCCGGCTTCGAACAAATCCCGCAAAGCGCGTTCCATGGTCACCATGCCGTCCTTGGCAGAAGTCTCCATCATGCCCTTCAGCTGGTGGGTCTTCTTCTCCCGAATCATCGCCCGAACTGCGGTGGTGCCGATGAGAACCTCAAACGCCGCTATCCGGCCGCCCTGGTCGCCTTTGCGCAGCATCAAGCGCTGGGAGACAATCGCCTCCAGGCAGGCAGCCAGCTGGGAACGAACCTGGTTCTGACGTTCGGAGGGAAACACGTCAATAATTCGGTCAACGCTCTGGGTGACGTCGTTAGTATGCAGCGTAGCAAAAACAAGATGGCCGGTCTCAGCAGCTGTGAGAACTGTCGCAATCGTTTCAGGGTCACGCATTTCACCGACTAAGATGACGTCAGGGTCCTGCCGCAGGACGTATTTGAGGGCATTGGCGAAACTGAGCGTATCCGAGCCGATTTCGCGCTGCTCAACTAAGGCCACCTGGTGCGGGTGCACAAACTCAATCGGGTCTTCGATGGTGATGATATGGCACGGCCGAGTCCGATTGATGACATTCAGCAGCGCTGCCAGCGTCGTTGACTTTCCGGAGCCGGTCGGCCCAGTCACCAGCACCAGCCCCTGCTGCCGTCTGGTCAGCCGCAACAACGCCGCCGGAAGACCGAGCGACTCCGGTGACGGAATCACCGACGGGATGACCCGAAACGCCGCTGCGACGTTGCTTTTCTGATAAAAGCCGTTGACGCGGAAACGGTAGTCGTCTTTGCCGCCTTTTACCTCTAAGCCCTTCACGCTCAAGGCGAAGTCGAGTTCGCGGCCGCTTTCAAAGTCAGCGCGCTGGGAAAAAGTGAGGACGCTGAACAGCAGCTTCTGGGTGTCTGCCGCAGTGAGCACGGGCATGTCAAACGACCGCAGGGCGCCGTCCAGGCGGATGACTGGCGGCGAATCAACGGTAAGGATTAAATCCGAGGCGCCGTAGCCGATGGCATCCCTGAGCAATTTCTTGATGCTGAGCCCTTGGTCCGGGTCGCCAGAGTACGACCGCAACGTGTCAATGCCAGTCTCCATCCCCTGCGCCAGGAGCAGAAATTCGTCTTTATGGCTGGCGGCATTGGCGGCGATCTCCAGGCTGACGATGCCCTGCTGGTAAAGTTCCAGCAGAGATCGATTGAAGCTGATCATGCCCTGGTTGCCGCCGGCCCTGATCACTTCTGGCAGCGCATCCAGCTCGCGGCCAGCGATCAGGCGTTGCGCCAGCGGCGTCTGAACCATGATTTCAAAAGCCGGCGCCCTGCCCTGGCCGTCACGGCGGGGCAACAGGCGCTGGGACACGATCCCACGCAGCACCAGCGACAGGTCCTGGGCAGTCTGATCCCGTACGTCTTCCGGGAAATAATTGAGAATACGCTCCACGGTCTGCTGTACGTCAACCGTGTGCATGGTCGCTGCCACCAGGTGGCCTGTCATTGCCGCCGACACAGCCATCTGCACCGTCTCCCGGTCGCGCATCTCGCCGATAAAGATGATATCCGGGTTCTGGCGCACGACATGGCGCAGTGCTGAGGCAAAATCGCGGGTGTCACCGCCGATCTCCCGCTGCGAGATGACCGCCATCTGATCCTCATGCGTAAATTCAATCGGGTCTTCAATCGTGACCACGTGTTTGCGCATCGTCGTGTTAATATAATGGAGCATGCAGGCCAGGGTCGTCGTCTTGCCAGTGCCGGTCGCGCCAGTCACCACGATCATCCCCCGCAGCGAATCAGCCAGGCGAATCACTGTCTCCGGAATCAGCAACTTGCGGTAATCCAGTGCACCGGACGGAATCCGCCGAATCGCCAGACTCCGCCGTCCCCGCTGGTAAGACAAATTGATGCGAAAGCGGCCGCCATCGCCCAGCGCCACGCCCAGGTCAAGGTCAAGCTTCTGCGCCAGGCGCTCCGCCGTTCCTGACGGCAGGTGGTCGGACAGGAACGCCTCCACGTCGCTGTCCGTCAGCACTGTCCCGCCTGGCGTCGGCGCAATCTCCCCGGCTCGGCGCATGCTGGGAATCCGGCCCACGCTCAGAAACAAGTCCGAGGCCTGCCATTCCGCCATCTGCAAGCATAATGCGGCTATATCCATAACGATGTGTTTTCCCTTGCTCAGACTTCCAATTCTTTGCCGCGCCGACCATATTTTCCAGCCTCATGCGCTATCGTCCCCTTAACATATACCGCCTTCAGTCGGGATTCTCCTAGAGACAGCCGTTTTTCCGTAAAAAAATGACCTCGGCTCATTTGCTGTTTCCCGTCCGTCGTATAAGATTATTAAGATACAGTTCAGGTCGCTTGCGAAATGGCTATGACGTGGTCGACACGGAAATCGTCTTTGACAACGGCGGCGTTGCTCACATCATTAAAAATCCGTACTACTATCCGCCAACTTCTTGTTTTTTGGAAAAGATTTTCTGCAAAACGGCGTTTATGTGTCACCCCTGGCGGGGCTCAAAATTATAATCCGTCCACCCAGGGCTGCGCTCGCCCTTGGCGGGCTTCGCTTACCCTGGGCTTTTATGTTGTAGC
>JAAZKI010000551.1 GCA_012799905.1 Lentisphaerota bacterium
ATTCAACATTCAGCCCCTCGCCCCTCGCCCCTTCCGAATGATGAATTATGAATTATGAATTATGAATGATAAAATGCGCCTCAACATTCAGCATTCAACATTCAGCATTCAACATTCAGCCCCTCGCCCCTCGCCCCTCGCCCCTAAAAAAGCCCCTATCTTAATCACTTCCCCAGTTTCATTGGGCAGAAGCTATTGTAGCTGTGGCAGTAGGTCGTGAAGATCGGGTAATAGCGGCGCGGTTCATTGGGTTCTTTGGACAGGCGTACCAGGGCAGCGCGGAACAACTCCAGGTTGGCCGGTTTGTAGCCCAGGTCTTTCCAAGGGATGGAGAACAGCGCGCACCAGCCATCGGGCAGGACTTTGGTTTCCACCTTCCAGGACGTCGGGGCGTTTTCATGCGTGTAGCGATTGCCGGTCGGGTCAAAAACGAACTGGTAGTAGCCTTGCCGGCCTTTGCTATGAGACAAGTAAATTTCGAAGCCTTCGCCGGTGGGATGTTCGTTGCGGTCATGGCGTTCGCGCAGGTATTCCATGGCGTCTGGGTTGGGATAGGCGGCGCAGATGCCGACATAGAGGTTTTCCTGGTCATAAACTAGCCGGGCGTCAGTGCGGTGCTTGATGGGAGGGCCACCGCCGAGCAGGAAGAAGTCGCTGATGTTTTCAGCCTTGGCCCAGGCCGGAGACTGGAAGTCAATGGGCATGACGGGCGGGGTGTCGGTCTTGCCGACGGTGACGGCTTTGAGGTCTTCCAGAGCAGCAGTCTGGCGGTCAAAGGTGTCGCGCAGAGCCTGGAGCATTTTGGCGCGTTTGCCGGTCAGACCCTTGGCAGCGGCGCGGTCGAGGGCCTGGCGGCACTCATCCAACTTGCCAGCCTCCTTGACAATGCGCCAGTTGTTGATGGAACGGTCGTTCCAGCGGGACGCCCCGGCGCTGCCGAGAAAGCATTTTTCCACGATAGAGTAGAATTTGCTGACGTCCTTGGCAGCCGGGCCGTAAACGCGGGTGAAGAATTCCCGGCGCAGTTTCTGGACAGAGTCGCGCTTCGGATTCCAGTTGCCATTGGCGATGACCCAGAAGTACGGCGCGTTGATGTTCCAGGATTCAATGCCGTTCATGCGAGGGCCGACAGCGTCGCTGTACATTTCCGAGTAGGTGCGGGTGACGCCAAAGGCGTTGACGTATTTCCAGTCCGGAATGGCAATGACGTCAATCGGACGCGGGAACGGGCCGCACAGGCCAAAGTATTCACGCCACGTCAATTCCGAAGTAATCGTCATCCATTCCAAAAAGTTGCGGTGGAACTTCCGGTTTTCCGGCGCCGTGATGTTGAACTTGGAGTTTTTACCGATTGGACAGAAGGAGATGCTGATAATCGGGTTGACGGTGACTTTCGGGGGGATTTCAGTGAAGAAATAGCCGAAAGTGAGGATGCGTTTGCCAGGATAGTGGGCGGTCATGTGGTCGGCGATTTTATTGAGCCAGATGAAGAATTGAGTGGAGCGGAAGGCCGGGTCTTCAAAAGGCACTTCGCTGCCGTCGGCCAGTTTGATGGGCGCTGTGCAGGCTGGGCACTCACAGCACTGCCAGACGTCTTCAATCATGATGCGGTAGGTCTCGAAGGCAGGGTTTTTCTGCACGCGCTCATCAATTTCACGGATGAAGGCAGCTGTCATCTCGTCGTTGGTGAAGCAGAGCTGGGTGCGCATGCGGACTTCGCGCGGGTCTTGGCGCTTGCCCTTGAAGAAGGGGAAAAATTCCGGGTGATCCTTGAAGTACTTGCGGCCGGTGATGAACATGCCGGTCAAGTTATGGCCGCCGCCGTATTCGGCGACGCAGCCGTACTTGAGGCTTTTGGGCGCAAGACGCGTGTGACCAGCCGCCCAGTTGCTGCCTTGACGGAATTGCCAGACGTTGGATTCATCGCCAGGACCAATCATCTGCCAGCCACGCAGAATGTAGACAGGCACGTCAAGCCAGTCGGTCTCACGCAGGGACAAATTCGGGTCCGGCGTGTAAATCGTCCCGAATTCGACATTTGGGCGAGCCCAGATTAAATCGGTGTTGCGGGTGATAAGGCGATAGACGCCGGTCAGCACGCCTTTGGGAATGGCGCCCAGGATGGTGACCGTGTTTCCGTCACGGCGCACGGCATAGCCGTCGGTTGTGCCGATTGCGGCCAGGTCCTCCTCGAAGCCAGCGGGTTTGACTGCCAGCACAATGTGCGTCTCGGCCTTGCCTGGCGTATGCACTATCGGCAGCTTAGCGCCGGAAATCATTTCAACGTGAGTACACAGCTCTTCGGCGGCATAGACGACTGGCGGCTGAGCGTCCTCCGGCAGCACGATCTCAGCTACGGCCTGGCCATCGCGAGCCAGCGGCGCCGGCGGCGTTTTCCAGAAGCGCCAAGCGCCAAAAGCCGGAAGGCTGAATAAACTCAAGCTAATAATGAGAACTGCCAAGGAAGTCGTCTTTTTCATGATTTTTCTCTTTCGTTCTGCTTTGAAAATGAACCTAATAGACCAAAAAAACGGGAGTCGACTAAGCATTGATACACTATATGTCAGAAGATGCCAGAATGCAAGATGCGTTCCGTTAGCTTGAACGGGAAAAAGTGATCGGGGCAGCGATTGATACTCGGAGTTCCGACAAGCTGTGGTGCCAAGCGCCCCGGATAAGGCGCTTTAGTGGACAGTGGACAATGGACGCGAGTGGACTTTTGTGGACGTTAGTAGACGATGGACTTTAGTGGACATGAGTGGAGAGTGGACGTGGACGGCAGTGGACGTTGTGGACGGCGCCTGCGTACGTAGAGGGTGTCCAAAAAGGTTTTTAACCACGAAAGGCTTAGGGTAGACTATAGCGTTTACAACCTAAAATTTATGTGTCACCCTTACAGGGCTCCAAATCTATGCCATCTCACCCAGGGCTGCGCCGTGCCTGGCGGCCCGGCTTACCCTGGGCTTCTATGTGTCGCCCTCCGGGC
>JAAZKI010000488.1 GCA_012799905.1 Lentisphaerota bacterium
CGAGGGGCTGAATGCTGAATGCTGAATGTTGAATGCTGAATGTTGAATGTCGAATGCTGAGGCGCATTTCATAATTCATAATTCATAATTCATAATTCATAATTCGTAAGGGGCGAGGGGCGAGCTTGGACTACACCGTCCACACCGTCCACACCGTCCACCATGTCCACCACGTCCACTGTGACCTTATAGGCGAGGAAACGCGTAGGGGAGGAAAAGACCTGCTGCCTTTTTCTCCCCTCGCAAAATTCAACTATGCTTTTCAGGCGAGCTTACGGCGCTGCGATGGCCTCGCGCAGGGCTAAGATGCGTTCGATAATTCCGGCGCGGATTTCATCCAAGGGGGTGACGGCCGGGTCCAGACGCCGCATCCAAAGCTGCGTGGCGCGGGCCAATTCACCGGTCTTGCCGGGAGTGCGCTGGTGCTTGTTCGCCAGGTTCTCCAGGGTGGCCAGATAGCGCAAGTCGTCATAGCCTTCGCGGTAGCCTTCCCACTGGATGGTGGGGATGACGCCATTGACCGTCGGATACGCCATTTCATGGTCACGGTACCTCACGTGGTCGTAGTCATCCCAGGAATGGCCAAAGGAATGCTGATATGCGTAGGTGCAAGCGCAGTCGTAGCCGGTTTTCCACAGTCCCAGGCCGTAATTGCGCCGATAGGTCTCCGGCTCTTCCACGCCGCCCTGGGGATTGGCATAGCTGCCAATCAGGTGGCCCATGGCGTGATAGGCCTCGCCCATGGCGACATCCGGCCGGTGAGCGAAAATCGGCAGATCAAGCACATCGCCCATGATTTCGTATGAGTCCTTGTAACCGGCGACGAACACCTTGCCGCCAGCTGCGTGGATGCGATCATACCAGGCCCGTTGAGCCCGCAATTCGTCGCCGGAGCGTTCATCTATGCCATAGAAATAGACGTCGGTGAAGCCATATTTGCGCGCCAGTGCAATGACGTTTTTCGCGTTGTCAGGGTTGCTCCCGCCCAAAAACAGGAGCGGCCCGCCGCGCATGCCGGCTTCCTGGCGCAGCTGAAAATAGCGCTCAAGGTCCGGCCCCAGCCCCTGATAGACGGTCGGATTAGTCACCCCATGCGCGACCATGTCCTTCAATTCGGCCAACAGCTGTTCTTCTGTCTTGCGTTCGGAATTGCAGACCGGCTTCCCTTTGTGGAGACGGCCGCGATAATATATTGAGCAGATGATCTTCGGCTCATCCAGGGTGAAGGGCAGCACAGTCAGCTCCACTGGCTGGGCAAACGCAGCGCCGGCGTCCGGAGCGATGGTGATAGTTCCGCGGTAAACGCCGGCCTTGGCGTCTGCCGGAACCTGGATAGTCAGCCAGCATTGCTTGAAGGTGTTGGCGGGCACCGCAAACGGCTGCAAGACATCAGCGTCTCGCATCGCGTCCTTGTCCATCTTGAGGATATTGATCTGGCGCTTCTCGTCGATTTGCACCAGGCTGTCGTCTTTGAGCAGCAGTTCTGGAGTGAGGAGCTTTAGATTCTGGAATCCGACATTGCGGCCAGCCTGGTACCAGACTTTAACGACGCGGAGGTCAAGAGCGCTGGCCGGGACAGTGCCGGCCGGGCCGGTCAAATCGCTGGCAGTCACTTTTATCCCATTCAGATTTTGCAAGGCGAAGATGCCGAAGCTGGCTGATTCATATTCGCCGGGGCAGGCAGTCAGGGTCATCGTCGGCCCGGGCAGCGCGTCTGACGGCAGCTGATGCGGCAAGCGTTTCACGTTTGTGATAGCCGGCAGCAGGAAAACCTGGAAGTCCGAGATCGGCGCTTCCCCGCGCAGCTGCGCCAGGGTCAGTCCGCCATAGAAGTCCGCCTTGACCAGCAGGGCTGCAGCGTCCTTCTGGCACTCGCGGAATATATCACGGAGCTTTTCCCACTGCGTGAGCAGACTTGCGGCGCTTTCCTTGGCCAGCGCCTGCGCATGTCCGGCTGTCTGGGCCAGCTGCGCATTGGTAGCGGCGACAGCATCCTTAACCTGACGCGCTTCCGATGTGGCAGCAAGCTGCCGCAGTTTTTCCTGAGCGCTTTTCAAGACGCCCTCGGCTTGTTTCAGCGGCGGCTCCAGCTCTGTTTTGCGGACGATGTCAGCCGCGATTTGAGCATCAACGGTTTTCTTGCCGCCAGGCCAGCGGTCCAGAAACACAATCTTGCCGAAATACTCCGGATCATGGAAGCCGGAAAAGGTGATAGACCAGCCGCTGTATTCGGCGGCGGCCTGGTCGCGCTTGGGAAAACCGCGGTTGAAATTGACGTCCCAGATGTCCTGGTGACGCGGCTTGCTCTTCAATTCAGCCCAGGGGATGGACAACTCCACTTCCCAGCGATTATCATGGACAGAGGTGCGGGCTGTCCAGCGCGCATTCCAGGAATCCGGCGCTTCCGAGCCAATTTCGTCCCAACACACGCCAGCCGAGTTGACCGCGAGGTGGAAATAACGGCTTGAAGCAGGAAAACGAGCCAACACGGAATTATTCGGCGGAATTAGGAAAATTTCCACGCAGTCATCGCCGCAGACCCGCCCATCGCGTTCGACTGCTTCTGTTTTCATGAGGACGGGATTAGCGTCAAAGCAGCGCATGCCGATATAGAGGTTGTTCGCATCCCAGAGTACGCGCGCCTCGGTTTTTACGGTGGCATAGCCCCTGCCGCCGAACAGGACAAAATCATCTGCGACCGCAGCCTCCTCCCAGCAGGCGTCATTAAGGCGCCCGTCAATCTCAGGCGGCGTCGCCGTCCGCACCGCCGCTGTCAACACAAAGGGCAATTCTTGGCCATCTTTTTTGGTCATAATGGCGCCTTGAGCGCACAAGCAGGCGCCGAACATCACCGCTGCCAGCCAACCTCGCCCTACCCGCAATACCGCTTGAGATGTCATCTGTCATCCTCCTGAAATTGCCTTGAATCAAGAACACACGCCAACCAGGCCAAGCCAGGCTGGCAGTCGGGAAAACAGCCTGGACAATACTTTGACACCGCAACGCCGATTGTCAAGCCAAGCCCTATAGCGGTCAAAGAACTGGCGCCAACTCCCTTATCCAAGCCAACCCGCTTTTTATTTGACGCGACTTGCAGGCATGACGCGATGCGTTATAGTCTATATCAGGCACCAAGAAATAAAAAAATGATAACCAGCCGCTGCCCTGGAAGACTTGTGGATATGGCGAACGAAGAAAA